>CAXTDO010000442.1:397-5740 GCA_964242315.1 uncultured Flavihumibacter sp. | reverse complement strand
TCGGGGGTGGTTGATGATTGTGATTAATTAGCCTGGTTGATATGAGTGCTGCCTTAGATGCAAGTTACTAACCACTTGCAGCCATCAACCACCCCCGATCAATTAAGTGCTTCGCATCTTAATTGATCCTCCCCTCCTTTAAAAGGAGGGGAACCGTTACACGTTCCTCAGTCCTTAATGACATTGCCCATCGCTGAGATATTTCGGCCTTTCAGGCCTTTTTAGTCAGCCCCACCACTAACCATTTACAATTAAACCATAACCATCACAAAATCACCTTCAAACACAATAGAATTACTGGCTATAATTGGGATAAAAGCTAAGATTTGGAAATTAGTCTTTATTTGGGAAACTTTCTCGGGTATGCCAAAGCGTTATTACGATGATTTCTAGTATATTATAGAAATGGCATCTGGTTGGATTAATCATACCGAACGCAGCAACACGCAAAATTTAATCGCAACCCGAAAAAACCTATAACATGAAAAAGACCCAGATCACCATCGCAATTATCCTTTCTCTCTTTACCATGACATCGTCTTACGCACAAGACCCCAGCTTCTCTCAGTTCTTTTCTTCTCCTTTAAATATCAACCCGGCTTTAACGGCTAACATCAATTCCGACTGGCGCCTGATCTCTAACATCAGGGATCAATGGATCGGACCTGCAAGTCCGTACATGACAGGAACTGTTTCTTACGACACTAAACTTAATCAACGCAATGAAACCGTAACTACAAGTAACTATGTTGGAATCGGCGGAATGATGATGTATGATAAAACAATGGGCGGCATTCAAAAAAGCACTTATGCATCTCTTAACCTGTCTTATAATGTTAAACTTTCTGAAGATGATTATGGTAACACTCAACATTTATCGGCAGGATTCGGTGGCATCTACGGACGCAAAAATGTAGATTTCAGCAAGCTTGATTTTTCAAACCAGTTCATGGGTTCAGGGTTTGATACCAATATGCCAAGTGGTGAAGAGGCTTTGAACAACATGAAACCTTACTACTCACTAAGCGCAGGACTTGTATACAGCACCGCCAGTGAAACAACAAATTTTGATTTCGGAGTTGCCGGCTTTCATTTAAATAAACCTAAACAAAGTTATGTTCAGGATGAAAACCAGTTCCTTGCAATAAGAAAAGTGGTTCATGCAAACTTTGAAACAATCGTTAACGATAAAGTGGTTTTTAATGCAAATGGCATCTATCAGAGTCAGGCAAAGGCAAGCTACTTTTCTGTAGGTGGTTCACTGGGTTATCATATCGATGAAGAAGAAAATGGTACAATGGTGAATGCAGGTTTGTGGTACTGGTCTAAAAATGCAGTGATTCCTTATGTTGGAGTAGCTTATAAAGACATGCAGTTTGGCTTCAGCTACGATGTAACCATTTCTAAGTTAACACAGGCTGAAAAAAAACCAAGCACTTTTGAAGTATCATTGATCTTAAGAGGCACAAGAAAAGCAAGCGGCGCAATTGCCTGCCCCTGGAAATAGTTTTTTCGGATGATTAGCGATGTTGTCTGGTTCTTAGAGAGGCCGCCTTGAAAGAGGTGGCCTCTTTTTTTAACCACAGAGGAAGAGCCGAGGTAGCACGGAGGTCCGCGGAGGAGGCTTCTCCGTGGACCTCCGTGCTACCTCGGCTCTTCCTCCGTGGTTAAAAAAACATTGCATTACCTTCGCTTAATTTACTTACACATGAACTTGAAAGACCTCAATCTAAGGAAACAATTATTAGCCGCTCTTGCCGATCTGAATTATACTACGCCCACCACCATCCAGGAAAAAGTTTTTTCAGTAGTGATGAGTGGCGCGGATGTATGCGGGATAGCTCAGACGGGTACAGGAAAAACCCTGGCTTATTTACTGCCATTGCTTAATCAATGGAAATATTCAAAAGATAAAAATCCTTCTATCCTGATTGTAGTACCAACCCGTGAACTGGTAGCCCAGGTTGTAGAAATGGTAAAAAAATTAAGCGGCTATTTAAGCCTGGATGTAATCGGTGTATATGGCGGCGCCAATATCAACACGCAAAAACTGGAGATGCTCAATGGAATGGATGTATTGGTGGCCACACCCGGCAGGTTGTACGATCTTGCTGTTGCCGGTGCATTTAAAGTAAAGTCGGTAAAAAAACTGGTAATAGACGAGGTAGATGAAATGCTGAACCAGGGCTTTCGTACTCAATTAAAAAACATACTGGACCTGCTGCCACCCTCACGGCAAAACCTGTTATTCTCTGCTACTCTTATTGAAGATGTTGTAGACCTGATGAATACCTATTTTAACAATCCGGTCAGGATAGAAGCTGCGCCGGCAGGTACTCCTGTGGAGAATGTTATTCAGTCGGCTTATAAAGTGCCGAACTTTTATACCAAGGTGAATCTTTTAAGGTTGCTGCTGGCAGAAGAGGAAGCCATGAGTAAAGTACTGGTTTTTGTGTCTTCAAAAAAAATCGCTGACCAGCTATTTGAGCAACTGCAATCTGACTATCCGGATACTGCGGGCGTTATTCATTCCAACAAGGAACAAAATCACCGGTTCAATACCGTTAGGCAATTCAAGCAGGGAACTTACAAATTCATTATCGCAACAGATATTGTTGCAAGAGGAATTGACATTGCCGAAGTAACGCATGTTATAAATTTCGATTTACCCGAAGTGCCGGAAAATTATATTCATCGTATCGGCAGAACAGGCAGGGCAGATAAAAAAGGCATAGCCATCAGTTTTATAACACAGAAGGAAGAAGTCCAACTGGAGGTGATAGAAAGCTTCATGAAATTTGAAGTGCCGTGCTTACAACTGCCACCTCATCTCCAGGTATCAACAGAGCTTACGGAAGATGAGCAGCCAAAAGTTTTCATGAAAGAAATCGCAATGAAAGCACCTGCCAGGATTGAACGCGGTGCTTCTTTCCATGAAAGATCGTTAAAGAACAGTAAGGTCAATAAAAAGATCAGCAGAAAAGATCAGATGAAGAAAAAATATGGCAAGCCGATTACCCGGCGAGGCAAAAGATGATTCCCCGTGTTTTGATGAATTTAAACACAGAGGGCACAGAGAGAAGAAACACAGAGAGCGCAGAGGTACTTTCAATTCATAGGTCTCTGTGCTCTCTGTGTTTCTTCTCTATGTGCCCTCTGTGTTTAAATTTCTTTCAAGTATAACATCTTCTATAGCGGTGATGTTTTAATGTTGTTTTTCCATACTTACTCGAAGGAATTATATCTGCAAAAAATGATATGGAACTTTTAAGAATTCAACTCTTAATTGAAAATCATTTTTATGGAAATAACTAAAATACTCGACTCCGATTTGCTTGACATTATTTTTGAAGGACGCAACAAAGAGTACGGTGCGTATGAGCTACGCAAAACTTATAACCATCGTATGATGAAGGCCGCTATGATAACGGTTCTTATTCTTTCCTTACTTATCACCGGCTATATCTTCGCTAACAAATTTACCGGTCCTTTATTGCCAGACAGGATCGTTGATGATGTGATACTGCATGAAACTCCCAAGACAGAACCTAAACAGGAAGTAGTGATTCCCCCGAAAGTTAAAACGGAACCACCTAAAGTAGCGATGATTAAAAATGTTGTGCCGCTTATTGTAAAAGATCAGGATGTTTCAAAGGACCAAATGCCACCTGAAAACGAAGCCCTTGAAGATGCACATATAGGACCTATTAATTCAACTGGTATCAAAGATGATGGTACGGAGCCTCCTGTTGCTGAAGATAGAAGAGGTATAATAGCGCCTCCCAAATCTGATGTTAATGAACGTGAAAAGATCTTTTATAAAGTAGAAATTGAATCCAATTATCCGGGAGGTACTGCTGCCTGGATGCGGTATTTAAATAAAACTTTCCGGTATCCCAATGACGCTCAGGAACTGGGTTTGCAGGGAACGGTTACCGTTCAGTTTATTGTTGACATGGAAGGAAATGTAAGTGATGTTGTAGCTATAAGCGGGCCTGAAACCGGTGGCCTGAGAGAAGAAGCTGTGAGGGTTATAAAGAAGAGCGGTAAGTGGGATCCCGCCATCCAAAACGGCCGCCAGGTTAAATCTTATAAGAAGCAACCTATTACTTTCAAGTTGGAAGTTGAGTGAACCAGGTATGGGGTAGGAATGATGAATTATAAGTTATGAATTGTGAATTAGTGTCGTTATCTATAATTCATCATTCCTACCTCATGCCCCATACCTCATACCTGACACCTCCTAAGGTTGCACCTTATACCATTGGTATCCATAACCTTCCATCCCCAAATGAATATTAACCTTACCCGTTTTTAAATTCTCACCCGAAGAAAACAGATTAATAAGTTTACTCCCCCCGGCTTCTCTTTTTGTTAAACTAAGCTTTTGATTTTCTTTGCTGAAATTATGGATCACCAGTAATTTTTTGCCCTGCCATTCATATCTTATCACAAGTATATGAGCGTTGCCTGTCTCCAAAATTTTCATGCTTCCAAAGCTTATTTCCGGACACTGCTTATGAACTTTAATGATCAATCTTGTCCAGTTTAATAAAGAGCGGGGTTGTTTTGTTTCATTGTCTACATTGATGTTTTTATAACCATATTTGCCTGTGTCAATAACCGGTATGATTGCTTTGCCGGTAGAAGAAAAATTAGCTGCCGTATCGGAGTTCCACTGCATCGGCGTTCTTACCGATCCGCGCTCCTTTAATGCGAGGTTATCACCCATTCCAATTTCATCACCATACCTGATAACGGGCGTGCTGGGCAACGAAAATAATATGCTATATGCAAGCTCTATAAGTTTACGATCGTTGTTCATCATAGGTGCCAGCCGCCTTCTTATGCCTCTTTCATACAACTGCATCATCTTTTCCGGACCGAATTTTTCAAATACCTGGTTGCGTTGTCTTCTACTCAGTCTCCCCAGGTCAAGCTCGTCGTGGTTACGGAGAAACTGTGCCCATTCGGCAGACTTAGGAATATTTCCAGTTGCATCCAGCGCCTGTTTCAAAGGTTTTACGTCACCTGTTGCCAATGCATAAAACAAATGCTGGTTTACGTAAAAGTTGAACATCATCTGCATTGCTTTTCCATCGGCGCCAAAATAAGGTTTGGTTTCCTTTGGCAACACATTGGCTTCGCCAAGGAGTACTACATCATTTCTCAAACTATCTATATAGCTTCTTAGCTGAGTTAATATTTCATACTGATGATCAAATTTTTCTCCTCTTGTTTTAGGTACCTCTATAAAAAATGGAA
Organism: uncultured Flavihumibacter sp.; assembly: GCA_964242315.1. Taxonomy (GTDB): domain Bacteria; phylum Bacteroidota; class Bacteroidia; order Chitinophagales; family Chitinophagaceae; genus JADCRZ01. Next base: position 475 of record CAXTDO010000442.1, on the reverse strand, counting down.
CAGCATCGAGCCTGAAGCCTGAGATCCCTAAATTGATCCAGTTCTTAACGATGTTACGCACCTCTGCCTGCACCAAAG
>CAXTDO010000442.1:0-387 GCA_964242315.1 uncultured Flavihumibacter sp. | reverse complement strand
AGGTCTGGTTGAAAATCATAGAAGCGGTGATAGTAATACTCTTGTGCAACGCTGTCGTAAGTCCAGGTTTCTTTCTGCACTCCGGGAAACGCTATTCCTGCATTATAATTCTTAGGCCTTTCCTTCGACCATGTATACCAGTTTCGGTAGGATGACAATGGATGTATCCGTGCCTGCTTAAACCAGGTATGTTCAACGGAGGTATGGTTGAGTACCAGGTCCATCATAACCCGGATATGATGTTTATTTGCGGTCAGCATAAAAGTTTTAAAATCCTTCAGTGTGCCCAGCCTTTTATCTATGCCCATAAAATCGTTATTATCATAGCCGTCATCCATCTGGGGAGTGGGTTGAAATGGCGCCGGCCAGATAACAGTGGCGCCAGGC
>CAXTDO010000441.1:0-5746 GCA_964242315.1 uncultured Flavihumibacter sp. | reverse complement strand
AGGTCTTTTTTCTTTTCAATGAAATACCAATTTTTGTGGTAAAATGTACTTTTAAAGTGGTGGATTGCGGTTACACGAAATTGTGGGAAAAAGCCTTGTACAGGCATTTCAGGTAGCGATGTAAACAGGGACGCATGATGAGTTTATGATAATACACAGAATCTTCCAGACTCATATCAGCCTTTTTTAAAAAGCAAGATTGAAAGCTATTTTTATAGTAAATACTTAATTATTCAACAATAAATGCCTGGCATTAACATTAATTTCGCGTAGTACCAGCATGAAACCAGACAGTTTATCTTCATGGTCAACCAATATCGTCACCACAACATCAGTCAGTACTCTGGAGCCATTTTTTTTTAAATAAAAGCTTTTGTTTTTAAACCTGACTTCCCCTTTTATATTTTTCCGATATCGGAAGAAATCCTCATGCTGCATTTGCTTATCCTCATAAATGATTGAGATCGGTTTATTGATCATTTCGTCTTTGGAATACCCAAGCATATTCTGAGCTTCAATGTTGGAGCCGAGAATATAACCGCTGCTATTTAGAAATATGATAGCATCTTCAGTCTTCACTTCTTCCTGCTTTAGTGAGTTAGTTTCGCTCACCTGTAAATGTTCTTCGGTTTTGACAGAGGCTGTAACATCCTGAACAACACCATTAACACGCAGGAGTTTATGACCTAAATTATGCTTTAAAACGAACTCTACTTTTATTACCCTGTATTCTCCATCGCTGTTTATCAACCGAAACGAATCCTGATAAACATCATGATTTGGATTAGTAACTATATCATTAATTAAGCGTTTAATTTTATCAACCTCATCAGGATGTATTCTGGTAAATATTTTTTCGTAAGATATTTCAGTTTCGCCTGCAAAATATCCCAAAATATTATAAGCCTCTTTTGACAATTTCAGCTTGTTATTAATCATGTCAAGTTGCCAGCTTCCGTAATGTGCAATACTTTCCGCTTCCTGCATATAAGCTTCCGTTAATATTGCCTCATATAAGAACGTCCGCCTGCCCTTTTCCAGGTGATATTTTTGCATAGCCTTCGTAATTGCTTCCGGCAATAGATTTAACTGATTTTTTGACACATAGTCCCATGCGCCATTTTTCATGACTTTAACTGCGAAATCCTCTGACATGGTACCAGTAACTAAAATAAAGGGAATCTTGCTTCCTTTTGCGAGAAGGATGTCCAGCGCTTCAAGTGAATTGAATTGAGGAAGACTGTGATCGGAAAGTATCAGGTCCGGATGAAAATCATTTAATGCAGTAATATAGTCTTCCTTATTATCTACGACGAGCTTATGATATAAAATATTACCACTTTCTATTTCCCAGCATATTAAGTCGATATCAGTCTTTGAATCTTCAAGTATAAGTATCTTCATTTTCCTAGTCATATCCAGTATTTAAACCGACCCCTGATTAGTTGGCACACTATACCATCCTGGTTCAGAGACGGCTTTTGAAAAAAGCAAAAAGCCTTCTTGCTTAATTTCAAAATTATGTACGCCCGGTTCATAAATTCTAATAGTATTTTGCTCCACTTTAGACAAGGTTTGTACTATTATTAGTATTTTCTGTGATAATCTGCAAGAGCTTTTCTCTCTCAATTTCCGTTTACCATGTACATTGGGCATCTTCTTCTCAGGCATTATCACATTAAGAGTATTAACTCCGCTTACATATTTATATTGTTCTCCGGAAAACATATAACCCATCGCGTTAACCCAACTTTCAAATGCAGGATATAGTTAATAAGACCTGCCTTTTAAACGATCTTGAAATGAATTGAGCGTTATCTTCACTATCTTCTGCAATCAAACTTTTTACTTGATTGATATCTATTTTTTTATCATTTTACTAAACAAAACTTCCGGCCAGGCTGATCAATTTAAAATGCTACATATTCTTAACGCAGTGCCGTTAGGCACAGCATTCAAATCTGACTGACCTGGCTTTATCATATGTGCACGGGAATTAAAGTTACCTTGTGTCCTAACGGTAGCTTCAATGGAGGGAAGTTACAACCACGCCGACTTTGCACTAAGCGCCGTAATTGAATCTTAACAAAAAGCAGCTATATTTTTTAAGCCTCAAACCTGGATAAGAGTATACTCGTATAAATTTGTAAGACATAATTTTTAAAATTATTATTAAATTGATTTTAACCATAATTTCATGAAGTTTGAGGCTGATTTAGATTAATAAAATGATGTTTGTTGTTTTATAGTCCTAGCTTACATAGTAACCATATCTGATCTTTTACTCGCGAATATTTCCATTAAAAATTTTCGCAGCAGCGTAACATCACTCATGTTTATATAATACCAAATCTTTTAATCGCCATTTTTGAAAAATTCATACAGTACCATGGATATGTTTCCATGTGCTTGTCTGTTTCAATTTAAAATATTCTGCAGAAACAGATTGTATTATTTCAAATGAGTTGATCTATTTAAAGATTAATTCTTAAAATATTTTTTTGCCAATCATTACTAAGAGAGGATTCTTAAACATTTTTATAATGACTGATAAACAACTTTTTCTAAAATAAAAAACAGTCTAATAAACCATAGAATGACCAAATTAATCGAATTGACAAAAACAGCCATTAAGGAAGCCGGCAAAGAGGAGTATATAGGCCACCTGGCTGCAATTGTAGAATCATCTGAAGACGCAATTATCAGTAAGTCTCTGACTGGATTTATAAGAAGCTGGAACAAAGGCGGCGAAAAAATGTTCGGATACACCTCAAGTGAAGCTATCGGCAAGCATATATCGTTAATAACTCCAAATGAGTTTCTTGACGAGGAATTGAATATTGTTGACAAAATACAAAACAATGAGAGTATTGATCACTACGAAACGGTCAGGATAAGAAAGAATGGAGAAAAAGTATATGTATCGCTTACGGTATCTCCTCTAAAAGATCTAAGTGGAAGAATTATAGGTGTATCTAAAATAGCTCGTGATATAACATCCCGTATAAAATCTGAAGTGGAACTACTTACTGCAAATAAAGAACTTGCTCATCAAAATGAAGAGAAGGAAAAACGCGCAGCGGAACTGCTAATCGCAAACGTAGAACTTGCTTATCAGAATGAAGAGAAGGAAAAACGCGCAGCGGAACTATTAATCGCAAACGTAGAACTTGCTTATCAGAATGAAGAGAAGGAAAAACGTGCAGCGGAACTGCTAATCGCAAACATAGAACTTGCTTATCAAAATGAAGAGAAGGAAAAACGTGCAGCGGAACTGCTAATCGCAAACATAGAACTTGCTTATCAGAATGAAGAGAAGGAAAAACGCGCAGCAGAACTATTAATCGCAAACGTAGAGCTTGCTTATCAAAATGAAGAGAAGGAAAAACGCGCAGCGGAACTGCTAATCGCAAACATAGAACTTGCTCATCAAAATGAAGAAAAAGCAAAACGGGCGGTGGAGCTCAATGCAGCTAATAAAGAACTGGCAATTCAAATTGCAAGCCGGTTAAAGGAAGTTTCAGACTATAAGTTTGCGCTGGATGAATCTTCTATTCTGTCTATAACAGATCATAGTGGAATTATAACCTATGTAAATGATAATTTCTGTAAGATTTCGAAATATTCTGTTAATGAGCTAATTGGTCAGGATCATTGTGTCCTGAATTCCGAGTATCACTCAAAAGACTTTATGAAAGAGATGTGGGACACGATTACCAATGGCAAAATATGGAAAGGCGAACTTAAGAACAAAGCAAAAGACGGTACAACATACTGGGTAGATACTACCATTGTTCCTTTTCTTGATAATAATAATAAACCTTATCAATATGCGGCTCTTCGTGCTGACATTACCCTGAGAAAAGTGGCAGAGGAAGATATAAAAATTTTAAATGACGAGTTAGAAAGTCGTGTAAAAGAACGCACAGAAGATTTGGAATCTTTCTCCTATTCCGTATCACATGACTTAAGGGCTCCTTTGAGGGCAATAAACGGATATGCGCGGATGTTTAAAAGCAAATACGAAAACCAATTTGACCAGGAGGCCAGCCGGCTTGTTAATAAAATGGTAGACAACACTACCAAAATGGGGACTCTTATAGACGACCTGCTTACCTTCTTTCGGGTTGGAAGAAGGGAAATGAATATAAAGGATATCCCAATGAATGAACTGGTATTAAACATATGTCAGGAATTAAAAAACGATCAGGCTAACAGGCACATAGAGTTTCATGTTAAACCGTTACCGGTAGCAAAAGCCGATAACACCGGGCTAAAGCAGGTTTGGACGAATCTTATTTCAAATGCCGTCAAATACTCAAGGTTAAAGGAAGAGGCTGTCATTGAAATTGGTTTTGAAATAGACGGTCCTGAAATTATATATTATGTAAAAGATAACGGCGCCGGTTTCGATATGCAGTACGTCAGCAAGCTCTTTAATATATTCCAACGTTTGCATTCTGAAGAAGAATTTGAAGGTACAGGCGTAGGACTGGCAATTGTTCAGCGAATCATAAACAAACATGGTGGCAGGGTTTGGGCAACAAGTAAGATTAATGAGGAAACCATATTTTATTTTTCTTTAAGATCTTAATGTAATGATATACGAAATAGACATTCTGTTAGTAGAAGACAATTCAAGTGATGCAGAAATGACTATTGGCGCATTAACCGAAAACAACCTGGTCAATAAACTTTGGCATGTTAAAAATGGAGCGGAGGCATTGGATTTTATATTTTCAGAAGGACAGTATGCCTACAGGCAGTCATATCGAAACCCAAAGGTGATACTTCTTGATCTTAAGATGCCCAAGGTCGATGGTATTGAAGTATTAAAGAGAATCAGATCAGACGAGCGCACTAGAACCATACCGGTAGTTGTACTTACTTCTTCCAATGAAGATCGTGACATTAAAAAATGTTACGACCTGGGCGTTAATAGCTATGTAGTAAAGCCTGTTGAATTTGATGAATTTCAAAAAGCTATTTCCGAATTGGGATTATACTGGATGATCATTAATCAACAACCACATTAAACCCGGGTTTGGAAAGAAAAGTTGAGTGTTATGTTGCTTCCATAAGCTTACTGCCAAACCCTATTATGGATATAGCCCAAGCTGGGTTAATAAGTCCAGGTTGTCAAAGAAATCCTGTTCTTCTATGATAATTCCGTTTTTCATACGTGCTATCGTTGACCCTTCTACTGTTGCCGTTTTGCCTGTGGCGGGTATGCCAAAAAAGTCTCTAGATTGCACCCGGTTTTGCCCTGCCAGCATGGCTTCTTTAATGTTTGCATCGTTTATCTGGTTGCTTTGCAAAGCCAACAGGCTGCTAACCATTTCCAGGTTATTTTTCACCCGATGATGAATCTCCTTTAATAACAATTCATTCTCTGCATTTCTGGCAACAAGCGAGGTTTGAGTAGCATTTAGTGTTGCAAGCGTATTTTCTAAAATAATATTTGCTTTTTTTCTCTGGCGGCTGTTTCTATAAGCAAAAAAGCAATGATTAACAGTATTCCAATTCCTGCCAGGAATGCGTATGTGTTGGAAAGGTTTGCAGCGTGTATCTTTGCTTTTTCCTTTTCCTGTAAGCTAATTTGTTCGGTTAAATTTAAAGTTTGATACTGGTTGGTTTTAACTTTCTCAGTGTTATGCAGACTATCACCCAACGATTTGGCCAATTGCAAATAAGCGAACGCACTATCCCTGTTATCTAAAGTTTTAAATACCGCAAAGAGTTCGTT
>CAXTDO010000440.1:0-5746 GCA_964242315.1 uncultured Flavihumibacter sp. | reverse complement strand
GGCGGTATCCCTGAATTCATTCAAAGAAACCAAACCGTCGCTTTTAAATCCGATATTAATTACTACATCGGTTTTAGTTAAGGCAACTACCAGGCCTTTAACCAATTCTCCGTCCGTGATCGCTACGAATGTATTGTCGTATACATCATCGTACTTTAACCTTTCTTCTTTTGTATAAGAAGAAACATTTCTTTTGTCAATGCTCCAGTCAAAATCGTCGTGAGCAGTAGGCGCCGCAACGGGTGCCTTCTCCTCTACAGGTGGATTTATTGTCGCTGTAGTTTCCTCCGAAACTGGAGGAGCCTCCTGTACATCAGCGTTTGAGTTAATAATATTGTTTTCAGACATAATTAAACCCGAGGGATTTTAAAATTCGGGGTTGCAAAGATATGCTAAAACACACATAAGTCAAATTATGTGTTGTATTACGGTTGTGGTAATTGCAGCAGGTTGCTCCTATTGCTGCATCAGTGGGTATTATATTACCCGTACGTTAAATCATCAAATAATATTTCGGCAAATTTAATTGTGTAAATACATGTCTTTCAACACGATGAAAGAATAAATATATATTAACTATGTTTAATAATAAAGGCACTGATTTAGTTGATATACTATTCTAAATTATTTTTTATGGAAAAAGTAGAGAAACTCAACATCATGAATAAAGTGTTACGCGAAATAGATGATCTTGTACATAGCGAAACATCTTTATTGAAAAAACTAGGACAATTGGAAGCAGATAATATAAATCTGGGCGACAAGGTACTGGAAGAAGAATTGTCAGTTATTTACGAGCACGTTGACAACGCGTTATCAGAAACCAGCACATTGCAAGCTACTTATGCAGTCATAATAGAGCAATTTATAAAAGATAATAACCTTGAAGAAGTTGTTGCAAATGCAAATATCAGCGCCGAATAAATAGGTATGAGGTGTGAGGTATGAGGTATAATTTCAATAAATAATTCGTCCAATATATCTCATACCCTCACACCTCACACCTCACACCTCATACCTCATACCTGTTCACTGATAGCCTTTGCAGCGATATACCCCGTAGTCCACGCATTTTGAAAATTGTATCCACCGGTAACGCCATCAATATTTAATACTTCTCCGGCAAAGAATAAATCAGGCACCATCTTACTCATCATGGTATTTGGGTCTACCTCACTTAGCCTGATTCCGCCGGCGGTGACAAACTCTTCTTTGAATGTCGTTTTACCTTGTACCTGAAATTCCCCTGCACATAACTTTTTTATCAGCTTATTTTGCTCTCTGGCTGGCAAATCAGCCCAACGAAGATCAGGCTTGATTCCGGCTTCTTCAATAAAATACTCCCATAATCTTTGTGGTAGCCTGAAAGGATTCCTGTTTATTATTTTCTGAGATGCCAGTTGAAAACGTACTTCCTGCAGGTTATCTCTTAAACTTTGCTCGTTGAATTCAGGAAGCCAGTTTACTATTACGGTAAAGAAGTATTTGCGTTCTGCTAACTCACGGGCTCCCCATGCGCTTAGCTTCAACACGGAGGGCCCGCTTACTCCCCAATGAGTAATTAATAATGGTCCCGACTCCTCCAATCTGGTGCCTGTAATTTTTACCGCAACATTTTCAACTGAGATGCCCATTAATTGAGTGATTGAATTATCGGGGATATTAAATGTAAATAATGAAGGAACAGGTTCGTCAATGGTATGCCCTAAATCCAAAAGCCATTGAAACATGGCTGATTTGCTATAACCGCCGCATGCCACGCATACATAATCGGCAGTAAGATTACGGGAGTCGGCCAGCAGTATTTCAAATTTGCCTGACTCCCTTTTTATTAATTTGACCTCGGCGTTCATCATTATCTCCGTACTATACCTGTTCATTTCCCTGCTCAGGCAATCGATGATAGTTTGAGATGAATCGGTAACAGGAAACATTCTTCCGTCTTCTTCTGTTTTAAGAGACACGCCTCTTTCTTCAAACCACTTAACCGTTTCTACAGTGAAAAAATGGTGAAATGATTTCTTTAAAAAATTAGCGCCACGCGGATACTTGTTAACCATCTCAGCTATACTTGAGCAGTTATGGGTTACATTGCACCTGCCTCCTCCGCTTACCTTTACTTTTGAAAGTAATTTATTGGTTTTTTCAATCAGGCATACTTGTAGATTTTCATTCATCCGGGCAGCATTAACGGCACAGAAAAATCCTGCTGCTCCTCCACCTATAACTACAAGTTTTTTCGACATAATTTTAAAGTGATATCCAGGGCTATAAAAATGCTGGTATTATGTTAATCGTAGATTGATTTGTTACCCGCCATCCCTTGACCAGTTTTTTAAACACAGAGGGCACAGAGGAGGAAACACAGAGGGCGCAGAGGCTTTCTCAGTGCCCTCTGTGTTTCCTCCTCTGTGCCCTCTGTGTTTAAAAAAACACTTACAAGTTTAGGCTACTATAATTAATACCTAACATCATACTTAACTTAACACTATTAAAATAATTAACTTTAACCTCTTTACGTCAACTACATACTGTATTACAAATTAAATCCCGGCAGCGTAAAATAGCAAATGCTCCACCAGGTATATTCTATAGACAGGCATATTTTGAAAGGGCCCTCTATCCGTAACTTCTCCCCATTTTCCATGACGGCATCATAAGTTATAAAGCCTTCAGCACCACCGGTACCCGATTGACGCTCATCTATTATTTCAAAATTTATTTTATCAAAAGAGTAGGAAGAATTACAAAACTGAGAATACGATGCAAACACCTTACTGATCTTACATAACACTTCTTTTTTTGCCAACACCGTTCCATCAGGTAGCGTAAATGAATCTGCCAGTTCCCAGCTGTCTTCATCAATTTCCTGATCCAGCCATCCCGTTATAAATTCTGTCGCTCTTGATTCGATATCTGATCGATGGTTTGGATGAAATTCTTCATAGATAAAATGCGTTATCAGTCCCGGAATTTCAAGCCCGTCCGTCTCATGTTCAAAAAATTCTTCCGTTATAAAATTGTATTTTAAACGTGAATCGTATTCATTTATAAAATCCAGTACGATACTTTTTTGCTGCATTAAAGCGTAAAGATTGTTTAGAGCTTCTTCAAGTTGCGCATCATCTAATTCGTGAGATTTCTTAAATGTTGGCCTGTCTAAAAAATCAAACATTTTTATTTGCCGGGTATTTGCAAATGCATGCTCAAATTCAAGAATGTTTTTAAGAAATTTGTTTTCCAGATCAGGTGGCAGTGGTTGATCGCCCATCAGTTCTCCACCTAATTCTCCTTTCAACTTCAGGTGAAGTATCTCATTTTCAATTCGGAGATTTTCTTCCGCGTCGTTACTGAAAGAATCAGTAGCAGCATCCTTGTTACTATTTTTCATATTTATGTTTTAGATATGAAAAATATAAAAACGGTAAGCTTTTAAACGGGTGATTTAACGTTATTTGAAATTATACTTTCATAATAAGATGCATCCAGGTTGGAATTAGCTTTCTCGTTCTTTTCTATCTTGTCAAATGAAGACAGGATATCAGCCTTAGCTTTCCTTACGCAAATGGTATGTTCATAATGTGCTGCCGGCTTGCCATCCTTTGTCCTGACCGTCCATCCATCATCATCGTACCAAACCTGCTTTACACCAAGGTTGATCATCGGTTCAATAGCAATTACAAGCCCGTCCTGCATCTTTTGCAAGGAACCACGCTTGCCATAATTCGGAACCTGAGGATCTTCATGCAACTGTTTGCCTAAACCATGGCCTACCAGTTCCCGCACCACTCCATAACCATTGAGTCTTTCGGCATAATCCTGAACTGCAAAAGATATGTCGCCTATACGATTTCCAGCTACTGCCTTCTCTATTCCTCTGTGTAAAGACTCTTTCGTAACCCGCAATAATTTTTTAACGTTTTCTGCTACACTTCCTATTGCAAAAGTATAAGCACTGTCCCCATGAAAATTATTTTTGAAAACACCTATGTCAACAGATACTATGTCACCTTCTATAAGTTCTTTTGAATTAGGAAAGCCATGAACAATTGCATCGTTCACCGAAATGCACGAAGTAAAAGGATACCCACGATAATTTTTGAAAGAAGGAATGGCTTTGTGATCGAGAATAAATTCTTCTGCGAGTCTGTCTATCTCTAACGTAGAGATACCGGCTTTAAGCAGGGAGGCTATTTCCGCGATAGTATCACTTACCAATAAGCAACTTTCCCTAATTAGTTCAACTTCTTCTTTAGTTTTATAATGAATCATTGTACATGCTGTTTCTGAGTTATAATAATCAGCAACATCTTAAATTTAATTATGTTTCTGACCATATAACAAAAAACCCGACAAATTATATTTTTGTCAGGTTATAAATTATACAATCAAATTATTTTAGATAGTAGTGGTTGTCTGTGTTGTTTGTCTACCCTGTATCCTTCCACCTTTCATCAAACCATCGTACTGACGCATCAGCAACTGCGTTTCTATTTGTTGCAACGTATCCAGTACTACCCCTACCATAATTAATAAGGAGGTTCCCCCAAAAAATGTTGCAAAGCTCTGTGTAACATGTAAACGCTGTGCGAATCCCGGTAATATACCCACTATAGCAAGCAGGATGGCTCCCGGCAGAGTGATACGATCCATAATGGTTCCAATATAATCGGCAGTCGGCTGACCAGGTTTTACTCCCGGAACAAACCCGTTGTTCCTCTTAAGATCGTCTGCAATTTGTTTAGGATTAAAAATCAGGGCTGTGTACAGGAAGGTAAATCCTATTACAATTACTGCATAAATAAGCATATGCCATACATCCTTTGAATCAGCGAAGATTTTGGCAATACCCTTACCCGATTCAAAACTGGTATATGAAAAAAGGGTAGGTAAAAACATAATTGCCTGAGCAAATATGATAGGCATAACACCGGCACCATTTACTTTCAATGGTAAGAACTGCCTCGCCCCGCCAAACTGTTTGTTACCTACTATTTGCTTTGCATACTGCACCGGTATCTTTCGAACACCCTGAACCAATACAATCAAACCCATTATGATAGCAATAAGAACTGCTATTTCAAGAAAGAATATCAATGGTCCGCCACCGCCACGCTCAGATTTCGATACCCACTCTTGTAGAATGGCCTGAGGTAAACGGGCAAGAATTCCCACCATTATTATAATTGAAATTCCATTTCCCAGTCCCTTGTCTGTTATTTTTTCACCCAGCCACATTACAAAAAGAGTACCGGCAGTTAAAACAATTGTTGTGGAGAATGGAAAGAAAGGTGCGTAAGATTCAATTAGAGCCGGACCATTTACCTGGCGCAGATAGGCAACATATGCTCCTGCCTGTACAGCAGTGATGGCAACAGTTAAATACCTGGTCCACTGGTTTATTTTTTTCCTGCCGCTGTCACCTTCTTTCTGAATTTTCTGCATTTGAGGAACTAAAATAGTCATCAACTGCATAAAGATAGAGGCTGATATGTATGGCATGATGCCAAGAGCCAGGATAGATGCCTGGGAAAATGCTCCTCCTGCAAAAGCGTCAATCAATCCTAAAGGACCGGATTGAGCGCTACTTGTATTCAATAAATTTGGATCAATACCCGGTAGTGTAATGTGTGCACCAACCCGGTAAATCAGAATAAGAACCAGGGTAGTAATGATCTTCAGCCTCAGTTCTTCAATACTCCAGATATTCTTAAGTGTCCTGATAAATCTGTTCACAGATTTGAAT
>CAXTDO010000439.1:0-5754 GCA_964242315.1 uncultured Flavihumibacter sp. | reverse complement strand
CGGCAGTACCATAGGTGTTTATTATATCAAGCTTTTGCTGTCTTTCCGCTGCGCCTGTAACGGTATTTAACAACTGTGGCTTCAGCGTAACACCGCCGTAAACATTTACCCTGAACTCAGGTTTGGATGACCGGCCTCTTCTCGTTTTAATATAAATAACACCGTTTGCACCGCGCGATCCCCAGGCTGCAGTAGCTGCAGCGTCTTTCTGAACATCTATACTTTCAATATCGTTTACGCTTATCCCTGCCAGGTAGTTAGTGCCCGTTGCATCGATATTATTGGATATATCTTCCGGATTCACAGGAATGCCATCAATGATGTATAACGGTCCGCTTAATGCTCTTGCCTGTGCTACATCCGGATCTCCGATATTTGTACTTACACGTGAATTACCACGCACAACTACAGTAGGCGTCACTCCCGGTTCGCCGGAAGTTATCTGTACATTCAGGCCGGCAACCCGTCCCTGTAATAGCTGGTCTACACTTGGTGCAGGAAGATTCTCGATATCTTTCCCGCTTATCGATGATACAGCGGTAGTGGTCGTTCTTCTTGTTTGTCTTTGAGAGCCTATTACCACAACGTCTTCCATAGCCCTGGAAGCAGACTCATTCATTTTTACAATCACACTGGATTGATTTTCGCCAACACTAACAGTAGTATTCTCATAGCCGATAAAACTAATTACCAGTGTAACTCTTCCTTTGGGAACGGTTGTTTCAAACTTTCCATCCGCTTTGGATAATATAACCATATCAGGATTGTTATTATCCTTGAGGTTAGGAACTTTTTTAATTGTTACCGTAGCCCCTCCAAGTGCGGTATTGGTTTTATTATCCATGACCACGCCGCTGATCTTTCGCTCTTGCGACATAGAACACAACGATAAAAAGAGTAACATGATAATGCCGTAAAGCTTTCGGGATAAGCAATGATGTTTCATTTTTGCTTTTGGTTTTGGTCAAAAATCCAGGGAATCTTTATATGGACAGCAGCTATTTAAACGGTACGGATGAAAATTCATCAAGGGATTTTCAGATATTTTCCCTTAAAGAAAAGTTAAGGTAAACTTATTTTCCCTTTTTACCATTACCTGTCACGGTATGAATGGTAAGTCGGAAGTACGCAAACGATTGAACAACCGGAATCAAACGTTTGCGTGATTTTTTTTTAACCACAGAGGAAACGCCAGAGGTAAAGAAGAGGATACACAGAGGCGTCCTCTGTGTATCCTCTTCTTTACCTCTGGCGTTTCTTCTGTGGTTAAAAAAAACACTTACAAGGTTAACTTTCACCTCATACAACTCTTAACGCAGGCACAACAAAATTCTGTAAATCTCTTTTCATCCTTAAAACCCCGCTCCCGAAAGCCGAAATATTCAATAAAATCATTAATCCCCCAAATAAATGCAAGCCTAAGAAAACAGCGATAAAGGCATGCATGCTCAGGATACCTATCAGCCAAAATTTCCTGCTTTTTTTCCAGAGTATTCCCAGCGGATACAATCCTTCAACAAATATTGTACTCCAGCAAAGCAGCTTTGGCAAAAGAGGAAACTGTGCCATCCAGTCGATATTTATTATGTGAAACTGATCCTGTTGCATGGCGATCCAGATCGCCTCGCCATTCCACCACTGTATTCCGCATGCTTTCTCTATACCACATGACAGGTACATGATACAGAGGTGCAACTGCAACATCCGTACGCTTAAAGTTACCAGGTAACCGGGAATTTTCGGAGGGTTATTCCGGGCATCAATTGACCATGTGATACCAACCGGCAACACCATACAATAAAATAAGGAAATATGAAGAAAGGTTTCCACACCATAAGCTGTAAAATGCCCGGTTGTATTAATAAGGATCTGCATAACCAGTGCAAAGAAACCCATCAGGTGTGTTTTATATCCGATCAGTAAACCTATCAGAGAAAATATATATATTCCTGTAACAAGGTATAACACTCCGTTGACTGAAATATGTGTCCAGGACAAGATTGAATACAGGTTGCCGAGCGTCGGCATTTGATTGGTTGCCAGTGGCTCGCTTATTTCCCAGGGAATCATTCCGGCCGGACCGTAAAGCCACATCCAGTCGGGAAGTAACACGAGGATCTGTATAAGTGCAAATGCGCTTATGGCGATCCGGAAAACTGCAAGCGTTTCAGGTGGAACCGGCAGGTAAAAAAACTGCCTGATATTGTGTGAAATCTTTTTCATATTATTATAATTAATGCGCTGCTGCAACTGACTGATTTTTTTGAAAATCGCGGTGAAACCAGAACTGCCACTGTTTGCGTTCGCCGTCACGAAATTCTTTCATCGTAGGAATCCTTTGAACCACCATGGCAACCCTTACTTTCTCTGCAGAAGGGCATTGGTTCATTACAAATTGTGCAAGACTTGCAGACATCAGCATCCTTGCTTCCGGTACCGTGAAATAACCATATATATTGGTCACCCGGTTTAAAAAATCCGGTGATTTGCCGGATAGGTCAATCACATAATTTTTGCCCGTTGAATCTTTTACATCGTACACTACGAAGGGTTGATCTGCAAGATCGGGTGCAAAAAAACTGAATATATTATTGCTTCCCGTAAAATGACCTGTTGCCGTCATGGCTGTCATAAATTTGTTGTTACTCCCCCATTGTGCATAATGCGCAGCAAATAGACCAACCAGTGCCAGATGCAGAAAAGCCAGTGCATAATATACCTTGTGTTTTAGTGGCATGTCAGCAGATTTAAATGTTAAAAATAGGTATCCGGTATTAACCGGATACCTTCAGGCATGATGGTGATTAGCTGCCCGTTGTGTTGGAGGTTTCAGAGTGTAATATCATCAGTCTCAGAAAGACAGTACAGATATATTCCTGTTTTCCGCTAAAGGAGTGATCGTAAGTCCTCTTGATAAAGAAGGGTTTGCTACCTCGAACTTTTCTTTGATCACTTTCATTATTTCATTATTAAAGCAACCAATACCCCTTGGCTTAATAATGTCTTTAATGCTCTTGCTGTAAGGTGTAAGAACAGTTTCGTTCAGGTCGGCAGATCCATAAAAATTTCTTATGAACAAGCCGCTTGGAGCAGAGGGATCATTTAACAACATATATTTTTTAGCATCAACGCCCTTTAACAGTTCCTCAACTCTGTCTGTTTTAACATTAAACAGATCAGCAGCCTGCTGCCTGCCCATCAGAACAGCACCGCCGTTTGTAAGTTCAACATTTTGAAGCCCCCCGTATTTAAGCGGGTCAGCTTTTTGTAGCAACTCGTTTATTTGCTTTGCGATGACAACCATGGAGCCGTATGCAGGACAGCTACCATTACTGAGTTTTGGAATTCTGTATACCGGAAATTTATACGGAATTCCCTGATAAGTGAGCCTGGATGAGCCGGGGGCTGTAGCGTAAACAAGGTAACTGTCTGCACCGTAGGCCGTTCTGGTAATACCTGCTGAAGGTATAGGCGCGTCAAAGCTTAATGAATAACTGTTTGCTTCCAGGTTCCTGACAATCGAATCAATTCGATCTTCATTTGACGCTGACAGGGTAGCGTAAGTTCTGGATGTAGATAATCCTGTTGCAAAATCATTTTGAGGCGCAGCATTTTGCTCCTTCTTGCAATTGGTAAGTCCGACGGCTAGCAACAAGCCTGCGGCTGCTAATGGAAATGAGAATGTTCTTTTCATAAAAAAAGTTTAAATGGAAATGGTTTAATAGAAAAACTTAACAAGACAAAAATATAATCGCGGCAGGGCACGAATGGGAATTACTACACGAAGGATATAAAAAAATACACGAAGGGAATGGAAGTAATGTTGTAAAAAAGACTTGAGGTTAGGGGCGTTAGTCCAATGCCGTTTAGATAGAAAAATTTTCAATATTCAATAAACAATTTTCAATAATTATTCCAGCTTTTGATTATTATTTGATACGCAATTATTGAATATTGAGTATTAAATATTGCTTATTGAACATTATTTGGAATTCAAAATCTCTTAAACTAATGACAAGTGCCTAACGGCACTTGTTAGAGACCCATAACAGTAATTCATTCCATCACTGGCTGCCTAAGCTCATCGGGAAAGCCAGTGTAAAAGATGTACCCTTATTTAATGTAGAACTAACCGTAATAGTTGCATTTAACTTTTCAGTAAACTCTTTAGCCAGCTTCAAACCCAACCCTGAGGAGTCGCTGCGAATGCTGTTCCATTCGAAAATGGTCTTGAGGTCATTGACAGCAATTCCGGCTCCGTTATCCCTTACCGTTAGCAAAACAACATCCGGTTTTTTTTTGCCTGACAACTCGATCACGCCATTTTCCGGTGAAAATTTTATGGCGTTACTGGTAAGATTCCTAAAAATTATTTTAAGAAAATTGATATCCGTATATAAGTGAAGGTTGGAAGAACAGTCTTTAAGCAGTTTGATATTTTTGTTCCTTGCAGCAGTGTCGTTAACTTTAATCACATCATCAAAAAACGCTGAAATATTAATGTCTTCAAATACCGGATTAAAATTTTCCATCTGGCTTTTCGACCAGATCAACAGGTCTTCCATTGCTTCCAGCAGATGTTCCGCTGCCAGGCTGATGGTTTCATCATATTCATCCTGCTCCGGTTTTGTAAGTTTACCGGGCGACTGCTTTTGAATCTGTAGAAAACTGAAAAGACTGCTTACAGGACTTCTTAAATCATGACTGAGTATCCCCAGCAACTTAGTTTTAGAATGATTGGCTTCATTAAGCTTTATATTCAACAAGTTGAGCTTTTTGTTGACCTGTTGCTTTATATAGAAGTTCCAGTAAATAACGATGCTGATAAAAACGATACATCCAAGCCCGGCTAAAAGAAGATTCTTTTCCCACCGCTGATTTTCTATCTTACTGGTTTTAATGGTGTTCTGTTGCTCCAGTTCAAGAATCTCTTTTTTCTTTTTCTCGTTTTCATATTTCGTTTCCATTTCCGCGTAGCTCTTTGCAGATTCTTCTTTAAAAAGCGTGTCTTTATATCTTATCTGTTCAGTTAAATAATTCGTTGCCTGTTTATAATCTTTAAGTTTAAGGTACGTGTTAGCCATGTTTTCATTCGCCAGCGCCACTAATCTGTTCATATGTTTATCCCGCGATATAGTCAGGCTGTTGTTTCCAAATTCAATGGCTTTATTAAATTCTCCTGAAAGGAAAAAAAGTTCCGACAGATTGTAATTCACCAGCGCCAATCCGTAAAGGTTATTATTAATTTTTTTCATCACTGCTAATGACGACTGATAATACTCATAGGCTTCCTTATATTTCCCCTGGTTTTTATACACTTCCGCAAGGTTATTAAATGCGAATGCTTTTACTTCTTCTTTTAAATATTTATTGTAACGGGTAAGTATTGTCTCAAAATAACTTTTAGCTTTCGTAAAATTTTTCTGGTTCATGTTTATGATACCCAGGTCATTCATCACAGTACTGATACCTGTTGAATCCGGAACTTCGGTATACCTTGCAAGCGCCTGTTGAAGAAAATTCTGTGACTGGTCAAAAGCCTTCAATATCCTGTATACATTCCCTATATTTTTCAGGCTGCCTGCTATTTTCTTTTTATTGCGGATACTTTCATAATGCTTTAAAGCAGCGAAGTAATTGCTGAGACAGCTTTCGTAATCGCCGGTTTCTTCGAAGGCAATACCAAGACCGATATGAGCATTGCCCATCAGCAGTGTATCTTTCATCTTTGTTGCTGCGGTAAGACAGTAACGG
>CAXTDO010000438.1:0-5769 GCA_964242315.1 uncultured Flavihumibacter sp. | reverse complement strand
GTTCTTAACGCACTACCTCAACACGCATATTTCTTTTACCGCAAGAACGGCCCGGTCTCAGCGTAACGATAGCGTGATCGTTGATCCTTATTTTGTTGTGGAACTGCCTACTGCCGCTACGGCTTTTGCATTAACGAAAGAAAATAAAGTAGTGTTGGTAAGGCAATACCGCCATCCTGTTTCAGAGGTCGCGTTAGAAACTCCGGGTGGCTTTGTAGATGAAGGGGAAGCGTTCGATGTTGCCATGAAAAGGGAACTGATGGAAGAAACAGGGTATACCTTTGAGCAGGTAGAATACCTGGGAAAGTTCGCAGCTAATCCCGGCATCTTAAACAATTACACCGAAATGTTTTTCGCGACAGGTGGTGAAAAAATTGCTGAACAAAAGCTTGATAAGAATGAAGAGATAGAAATTGTGGAGCTTTCAATAGAAGAACTGATAGAGCAGGTAATGGCACAGAAGATCATACAGGCGGTGCATGTCAACTGTATTTTTTTTGCGTTGATGAAGATGGGGAGGTTACAATTTTCTGAACCATGATTTACATGATTAAAGGATGTTAAGGATAAGAAGTCAGCTGTCATATCATCATGAAAATCCTTTAATCATGTAAATCATGGTTCAAACTAACTTCACCCACCACAAACACGCTACCACAAACCAGTATCACATCATCTTTATCTGCATGAGACATGGCTGCTTTTAATGCAGTATTTACATCAGGATAATGATTGCCGTTAAGTCCTGAACGCCGTCCTTTTTCGGCCAGTTCATCTTCAGGTAAGGCCCTGGGAATCGCTGCCCGGGTAAAATAGTAAGTAGCGGTATCCGGCAGATAGGTGAGTACTTTATCAACTTCTTTATCTTTCACCATCCCTATTACAATTCTAAGATGATGATAGGTGGTTATTTCCAATTGGCTTGCTATTGCTTTCATACCATCTTCGTTATGGCCTACATCAAGTATAACTGTCGGATGTTGATAAACGGTATCCCACCTCCCATGAAGTCCTGTAAGTTTTTTAACCTTTTGCAGAGCATGATGTATGTGTTCTTCCGTAATATTCCATCCCTGGTGTTGCAATGTTTTCACAGCTTCCAGCACTGCCACTAAATTTTTAGTTTGATAGATTCCCGGAAGATCAAGCTTGTAATGTGTTTTATTATCAGTATGAAAAACCGCTACTCCTGCCACCAGCAGATGGTTCTCATACTGCCATTCGGCAACAAATCTTTTTTCGCTTGCAAAAGTCAGCGGTGCGTTTTCATGTAGCGCTTTTTCCTGAAAAACGGTATCCGTACCGGGCTGGCGTTCACCAATAATCACAGGCACACCGTGTTTTATAATACCGGCTTTCTCGCCGGCAATTTTTTCCAGTGTGTCGCCCAGCATATTCATATGATCGCGGCTGATATTTGTGATGATGGAAAGTTCGGGATTGATGATGTTGGTGCTATCCAGTCTTCCACCTAGTCCCACTTCTATGACGGCAATGTCTACCTGTTGCTGTTTAAAATATTCAAATGCCATAGCCACGGTGATTTCAAAGAAGGAAGGTGATAACTCGTCAATTAGCGGCCTGATCCGGCTAATGAATTCGATAACAAATGATTCAGGGATCATCCTGCCATCCAGCTTTATTCGTTCTCTGAAGTCTTTTAAGTGAGGGGAGGTATACAGACCTGGTTTATAACCTGCCGTCTGATAAATAGCTGCCAGCATATGGCTCGTGGACCCCTTGCCGTTAGTTCCTGCTATATGGATGGATTTAAATTTTTTTTGAGGATTGCCCAGGTACTCACATAACCGGATGGTGTTATCGAGATTAGCTTTAAATGCCGCCGCACCTATCCGGCTATACATCGGAAGCTGGGCATACATGTAGTCGAGAGTTTGCTGGTAGGTCATTTTAATTATTAATGATTAATTATTAATGATTAATTGTCAGTTACCGGCAATATAGATTGTTATTATTAAATCATAACAGTTAACCGTTCATCTTTAATAATTAATCATTAATAATTAGTTTCTCAGTTTGAAGTTAAAAATAATCGTGCCGGAGGTTTCTTCTTCACCGGGATTAAATTTGATCTGCATCGCTTTGCGGCTGGCTATAGCTTTAAGACTGGCGTCTGACGTAGTGGAACCTCTGGGTTCATATGTTGCTGCAATAACTTTACCTGTTTCATCTACTCTTATATTGACAGCTACTTTTGCGTTCTCATTAAACTCGTCCTCAAAAGAAGGCAGGCTGGTAAAATGCCTTCCCTGGAGGCCTTTGGAAATTGCTACACCCGAATTACCTCTGCCACCTCCTTCATAATTTTTGCTATTAGGGTCACCACCAGGTTTGCCCTGATCTCCCTTGCCTCCTGCAATACCTTCACTGCCACCTTTCTTGTAAGTATCGGCTTCGTTGCCGCCTGTAGAGGTGCCATTGACACCTTTAAAAACAGCTTTCGGTTTAGGTGCAGGAGCAGAATTTTCTACGGGCAGCACCGCTTTTGCCGGTTTACTTTTAACAATATCTTTTTCTGGGATTTTTGTTGCCTCTGGAGTTACAACAGGTGGTTTTTTAATCGCCGGGGCATCATCATTTTTGTTATCGTCTGTCTCTACTTCTTTTACGGGTGTATTGTCTCTGACAGTAGCTTTAGGAGGAGTGTAAGTCTGATGTTCCTGTGGCGCCGGGTGTCCCGGTTCAAATGGATGGTTGTTGCCTAAACCTGCATTGCTGCTGCCTAAATTTACTTCAATGCCATCTTCTATCAATGGCTGAGGAAACGCCGGGGTGGTCCATTTAACAAAAAAGAATATGATTAAAAGGCATACGCAAATAAGCAGGGTGTAACTCCCTGCGCGAATGTTTTTATTTGATTCAAAGTTGTTGGCCGTGTTCACCATATAAAGTTACAATGTAACGATGCAAGTTTAGTGTTAAGTGCTTTCGGATGTGTTAAATTTTGAGCAGGATTTACAGAATTAGAAATTATTTACAGAATCTTGATGCAAATAATTTTTTAAATTTTGCATCAAGATTCTGTAAATAATTTCTAATTCTGTAAATCCTGCTCAAATCCTAGTCATCCAAACATCGCGTAAACAAAACGCGGCACAACCCGCATCATCACAGCAATCAACCGCCACCGTTTGGAGACATATACCCTGAAACGTTTGCTTTCAATACCTTCGAATATCTGCCGGCCGGCCTTAGGCAAAGGCACGATCCAAAACTGTCCCTGAATATTTATTTCTTTGGTTTTAACAAAGCCGGGCTGAATGTCGGTAATATAAAGAGGCAGCTTCATTCTTCGGGCTTTTAAATAAAGCCCTTCAAGGTAACAGCTCATAAAAGCCTTACTGGCGCTGTAAGCAGGAGCAAAGCTATTGCCCCTGTTGGCAGCAACGGAAGAAGTGGCTGCAATCTGTCCCCAGCCCTGGCTAACAAAATAATGAAAACACCAGTTGACTATTTCAATAAACCCATGCACATTGATATCGATGGTTTTTTTATCAATGTCCCACTCAAGGTCAGGACTGGGATCGCCGAAACCAGCGTTGTAAATTACAAGATCCAATCCTCCCAGCTTTTTAATAAGTGATTGAAGCTGTACAATATTATCTGAGCCTCTTACATCAAAACAGGCTGTCTCGATAATACGTTCATTGGTGGTTGTTTTTGAACTAGCCGGAAGTTCGAACTCATTTTGTAGAGAATCTAGTAACTCCTGCCTCCTCCCGGTTATACCCACGCGATTACCGGCTTTTGCGAAAAGGCCGCCTAGTTCTCTCCCTATGCCGGATGTTGCTCCGATGATGATGATTTTTTTCATGCGTTACTGGTTAAAGATAAAGCCGTTATTAAGCTACTATTTGCTTTACCGCATTTGCCTTTGTTGAATTGGCTATAACAAGTCCCACAATTACCAATAACCCACTAACCAAATGTATAAGATGGATTTTTTCGTTCAGTAGAATCAATGCTTCCAGCGTGCTGAAGATAGGTATCAGGTTGCCGAACAGGGAAGTGCGGGAAGAGCCTAATCTTAATATAGCTTCGTTCCAGCATAAGTAAGCCAACAATGAAGCGCCGAGACCCAGGTATAACACAATGCTCACAAGCTGTGCATTCCATATGATGGCATCGCTGTGCTGATGTTCCCATAGATAAAAAGGGACCAGCATTACAGAACCAAGAAAAAAGAAAACAAATAAAAATATCAGTGGTGAAATAGCCCGTGGTTTTTGCCTTACAAGTAAGTTATAAATAGCGAAAAAGAATGAACCGGCGAGAATCCACCAATCGCCTGTTGAAAACCTGAATGCCAGTAAGCGTTCTATGCTTCCCTGCGATAATAGAACTAATATGCCGGCAATACAAATTATGAGTCCTGCAATTCTTAAAGGTTGAATGTATTCTTTTAAAAATATTGCCGATAACACAATAGTAAAAACAGGCGAGGTAGTAGTGCCTATCAGCGCCAGATTTATTGCGGTGGTGTAATGTCCTGCTATATAAACAAAACTGTTGAACAGTAAAATACAGGTGAAAGAAACAGCTAAAAAGTATTTCCAGTTTTTAAATACCATTTCTTTTTCCGCCAGAAAACTTTTAAATGCAAAAGGAAATAACAGTAAAGTAGCGGTAGCCCATCTGAAAAAATTAGTGCTCAAAGGAGGCATTTTACCGGATATGCCGCGGGCAATCACAAAATTTCCCGACCAGATAATAGTAGCAGCTATCGCTAAGCTAACGCCAATATACAAATTTCTTTTTCCGGCATCCTGCATAACTTGGTGATGTATGGTTAGTTGTTGGCGGTCAGGTATGAGGTATGAGGTAAGAATGACACTTTATGAATTATTGATCGTTAAGTATGCTTTATAATTCGTAAAGTGTCATTCTTACCCCATACCCCATACCTCATACCTGACCGCTTTAATGCGCAAAATCCAGTTCGTAATTTCCTTTGATTCTTTCAATGGGCGGATTAAAGTACCCGAATTTCAACTGTGGAAACTCTTCCCTGATCAGTTCCTGCATTTGCTTCAGGCCAAGGCATTCACCGGTTTCGGCAACGCCGATCTTACCCATATACCAGTCAGGATCGATGTTGAAGTTTCTCCACTGGATCATTTTCAGGTCGGTATCAATGATTAATTTTCTTAGCGCTTCATATTCCTGCACGCTGTCTGTCATGCCCGGAAATACAAAATAGTTAATGGAAGACCATCCCCCATGATCGTGAACCACTTTAAGGCTTTCGATAATATCTTCAAATGAGTAATTATTGGGACGGTAATAAGGTTCGTAAATATGTTTTCTTGCCGAGTTGGTGCTCCCCCTTATGCTGTTTAAACCAGCTTCGCACAAAGCTTTTACGGTCAGCGGTTTGGATCCGTTGGTATTTATGTTGATGCTTCCTTTGGAGGTGTGTTTCCGTATCTCGATAATGGCCTCGCGGATGGTCTCCCACATGAGCAGGGGCTCGCCTTCGCAGCCCTGTCCAAAACTCACAATCGGGTAGGGCGCTGACTCAAGATGCGGAACGGTGAATTCAACAATCTCTTCCGCTGTTGGTTTGAACCTTAAACGGTCCTGGGTAGAGACGATCTTTTCTTCCTCAGGCTGAAATGAAATGCAGCCAATGCAGTTGGCGTTACATGCCGGAGAAGATGGAACCGGGCACTCCCATCTGCCGATGAAAAAGTTACGCGCGGCCGGGCAATGATAAGTCAGCGCACAATTATTTGCCAGATGCTGCAC
>CAXTDO010000437.1:0-5773 GCA_964242315.1 uncultured Flavihumibacter sp. | reverse complement strand
GGCTAATACCCCGGGTTCTGTTTTAAGTTGGGGTTCAACGCCAGTTCTGTTGAAGGAACGGGATAGATCCTCCTGGTTGGATCGGCATTGGTTTTGAAGCCCCAGGCGCTTTCAAATCTGCCAAACCTGATAAGGTCGTTTCTTCGCCAGGCTTCCCATGCAAACTCGCGGGCGCGCTCCGGTAAAATGTCTGCAAGTGCAACGGTTGTTACTAATGGTGCTTTTACCCTGGCGCGAATTTTATTGAACAATACCGCCGGCGTTTGCATTTCACCTTTAACGGTGGTGGCGGTAGCGCCTCTTAATATTGCTTCGGCCTTCATCATCATAACGTCTGCCAATCTAAACACCGGAACATCGTTGTTCTGATAACGGGTGGAAGGGTTTGCATTTCTATCAGGATAATATTTGATAGAGCGGATGCCTTTGCACATAGCTAATATATCGTTGCCTACATCCATGGTTGCAACATTCCTGAGTGTCAGTTCGGGCGTAATTTCAACCTGCCACTGAATGGTAGCATCTGCACCTGTAACCGTGTTATCCAAAGTTTTTTTGGTAGTGGTAATCATTATAGGGGTACCATCAAAATTAAATTGCTTGCCTACCAACCAGGTGTTATTCCTCACATCATTAGGCAGGTTGAAATAGGCGTAGAAATCGGGAATGGTGCTCATGGCAACGCTGGGCCTGAATGGAATACTATATTTAGCCTGTAACTGTGTTATAAGTCCGAACCTGGTAAAATGATTGCCTGGAATAAGATTGGCATCATAAGGAACGGCAAAAATTGTTTCCTTGATGGAAGGCCCGTTCTCAGGAGCGAACAAAGTGTTGTAATCTGCATCCAGCGAAAACGGCGCATTGGCAAGTATGCTGTCGGCCATTGCTACCGCGTCCGTATACCTGGCAGTGCCGGTATAATATTCTGCATTCAGGTATAATTTTTCAAGCAGGGCAAATGCCATCCATTTAGTAGCCCGACCGTAGGTGGTGGCATCAACTTTTGTGTTAAGATTGGGCAGTGCACTTTTAAGATTGCTTTCTATAAAATCGAACACCTTTGATCTTGCCGAAGTACCAGGCAGGGCAGCTACAGGAAAGGTATCTATAATGGGAATGTTACCATAGAGATCCATCATATAAAAATAAAACAGCGAACGCATGGTTTTGATCTCGGCAAATGCAGCCGCTTTGGTAGCACTTTCCGGTGCAGCAGTAAATAAACTGATCAGGCGGTTGGCGGCGTTGATTCCTCCGAAACCCCATTCCCAGTTGCTCTTCACGTTAGGATGGTCACCGGTCCAGGTGTGCAGGTGCAGAAAGCGATATTGTCCGCCGTCATCGTAGTTTCCGTCTCTTGCCGGAATAATGGCTTCATCGGTAGAGAACTCCTGCATGCGCCAGTATTCCACTGCATAGCTGAAGCCCTGAGCGCTGTAAGCCAACTGCGTATACAGGGGACCGATAGCTGCTGCATTGGATGCTTCATTGGTAGGAAAGTTATCAAAGGTGTATTGCGATTCTACCTTTACATCCAGCTTGGTGCAACCTGCCATTACCGTTAGTAAGAAAATAACCACCGGCAACAACCGCTTTGTTGGCAAGGTGCTTCCTGATATATTAGTAACTCGTTTCATATAAGTAATATTTAAAGGCATTTAAAAAATTACATTCACACCGAAAATGAAGGAACGGGTTTTAGGATAATAATTGATATTGTCAATTCCGGGATTCAAACCACCCATATTTATTTCAGGGTCTATGCCCCGGTATTTGGTAATAACAAATAGATTATTGGCGGAAACATAGAACCGTAAACGCGTTAAAGTGGGTATCCCTGTTTTGGCATTGAACCCTAACGTGGCATTATCCAAACGCAGGTAAGAGCCATTCTCCAGGTACCTGTCTGAAATGATATATGAGGTGTAATCACCGTAAGATTCGCCCAGTGTAAACCTGGGTATGTTATTATTTTTCGAATCTGAAGGAGCATTAACGCCGGCAAGTGTTGCGTTTAATATTTTATTGCCTGTTACCCCACGGAAAAAGAAATTAAGGTCGAAATTCTTATAAACAAACGTGTTGCTCCAGCCATATATTAGTGAAGGCTGTGCGTTGCCGGGCAATGTATAATCGGCAGTAGTAGGCGCCAGGGTGGTAGTATGATCGGCTTTCTGGAATGTGGATACGCCGGCCGCATTCTTACCTGTGTAATGTAAGATGTTGAACGTGCCGATAGGATATCCCTCCTGTATCAACTGGCTCCAGTTACCCGATTGTCCCTTACCACCAAGATAAGCTGTTGGAATGGACTTTAATGTAAATACATCGTTTGACAATGATTCTACATTGTTCTTATTGTGTGCAACATTAATGGAAGTTTTCCAGGTAAAATTTTTCGTAACAACAGGAGTTGCATTAACAATCACTTCTATTCCCTGGTTCCTGATGGTGCCTGCGTTGGCGGTTAAAATCGGATAGAAATATTGTGTAGCCGAAACAGGATAGTTGTAAATGAGGTCAGAAGTTTTCTTATCATAATAATCTACGGAGCCGCTTATTTTGCTATTAAACAGGGAGAAATCCAATCCAAAGTTTGCCATGCCGGTGCTCTCCCATTTTAAGTTCGGATTTTCATTCTGAACCGGAGCAACGGCGCTTAACAATTGTCCGTTTGAATAATACCTTCCGGAAAAGCCATAACGCAACTGCGCAATTAAAGGATCAAAACCCTGTGTGTTGCCCGATACACCATAGCCTACCCGCAACTTCAACTCGTTGATAAAGGAAACTTTCTCCATAAATTTTTCGCCGCTGATACGCCATCCTGCAGAAACAGCGGGGAAAGTACCCCATTTATTATTCTTTCCAAACGCCGATGAACCATCATACCGCACTGATGCCTGTAATAAATATTTATTATTGTACTGATAGTTGACGCGACCATAATAAGATATCAATCTTAAGGTGCTGATACCATTATTGGCAAACCCGATAGTACCTGTGGGCGGATTACTAAGTGCAAGGTTGTTAAATGTCAACGCATCATTTACAAAGCCCTGCGTAGTTACGCCAAAGCCGTCACCAAACCTGTCTTCCTGCCAGGAATATCCGCCCAGCAGTTTCACATTATGATCACCGAAAGTTCTGTCATAATTAAAGAATGATTCAATTACCTTTTTTGAATTCTCATAGGCACTCCGGGTAGCTTTTCCACTGGTGTTAACAGCCAGTCCGGAGAGGCTGTTATAGTAAACATTATTATTTGATTGTTCATTCTGACTTGAAACGCTTAACGTATACAACAGCCCCGGCAAGATCTTTAGTTCGGCCAGAGCATTTGCCAGTAATATTTTTGTTTTGGTCTGGTTGATATTGTTATCGATAAGTGAAACAGGGTTTAGGTAGCTACCGCGACTGAAGTCTTCGGTATAACTTCCATTTGGGCGTTTAATGTTCACCGTTGGAAGGTAGTTGAGCATGTTCTGGTACACTTCAGTGGGTATGGTTCTTTGTTTTGACGTGCTGTTGGTAAGGACGAACGCAATTCTTAACCTGTCGTTGAACGCCTTCTGTTCTACATTAGCCCTGAGAATAGTGCGCTCCAGGGCGGTAGTGTTCATGATACCTTCGTTGTTCAGGAAGTTAATGCCTGCTCCATATAAGGTGTTGTTGTTACTGCCGCTTAGAGAGAGATTATGATTATGCGAAATGCCGGTGCGCTGTACTTCATCCTGCCAGTTGGTATTGGCAAGAGTATCGTTGTTTGTTGGACTAAGGGATTGTCCATTGGAAGCAAGGTATTTCCGCAGTTCATCTCCCGAAATCATGTCGATACGTTTCGATACTTTTTCCATAGCAACATATCCGTTGTAAGCAACGCGTGTTTGACCGGCTCTGGCCCGGCGGGTAGTGATGATTATTACTCCGTTGGCAGCACGTGATCCGTAGATTGCAGTAGAAGAAGCATCTTTTAATACATCCATAGAAGCAATATCATCGGGCGCTACCAGGTCTATAGACGCACCCGGAACGCCATCAATAACATAAAACGGCTCTTGCGCGCCGCCTTCTCGTAGTGTTGAAGGTCCGCGCAGAATTACTGCAGGTTTTGCATTGGGGTCACCGCTTTTTGTAATATTTAACCCGGGCACTTTTCCCTGCAAGAGCTGGCCCGGACTGGTTAGCACACCGGTATTAAAGTCTTCTGCTGCAACGGAGGTGACGGCGCCGGTGATGTCTCTTTTGCTTGATCTGCCATAACCGGTTACCACAATATCATTAAGTTGTTTGCTTGCGGGAAGCAATTTGAAATCGAGGTTACTTTGTCCGCCTGCTGCAACTTCCTGGGGGTCGTAACCAACGAAAGTTACCTGCAATACAGATGCTGTAGCATTTACGGTGATGGAATATTTCCCTTCTTTATTGGTGGTGGCAACTCTTCGCGTGCCTTTAACCTGGATGTTTACACCCTGTAAAGGTGAATTACTTTCATCACTGATGGTGCCGGTAATGGTTCGGGTTTGTTGTTGAAAGGCGCTTGCGTCAAAGAATAAAGTCAGGCATGCAATGAATAAGAACATCCATCGTAGGCTGATGCAGTGAATCGTTTTCATAATTAGTTAGTTTAGGATGGTTACACAAAAAGAGGGAAGAAAGGTAATAAATAACTTTGAATTGGCAGTTACCATGCTTTTCCTCCGTGGTTAAAAAAGCACGAACAATCTAGTCCTTTAATTTCACCCGCCGCAACTCCAATAAATTAAGTCCATTGGCATGCATGTTTACAACGCGCGGATTGATCAAATGTATTACCTCGTCATACCATAAAGGTGCCACAGGCGCATCATTCATTACCATCTGATCCATCTGCCGGTAGAGACTAAACTTAATTGAATCGTTGTTTTCGATGAGCGATCTTTCATACAACACATCGAAGAGCGGATTATTATACCTGGTATAATTAGGTGGTGCAGGGTTTTTAGAATAAAACACACTTAAATAATTCTCTGCATCAGGATAATCTGCAATCCAGCTTCCACGGAAAAACAATGCCTGCGATTTAGCTGTCTGTTCCAGCAGCAGGCTTTTCTGCACAACTTCCACCTGTACTCTGATACCGATGTCTTCGAGTTCCTTCGCAATAAAACTTCCGAGGTCGGCATACACGGCAACGGTGAGTAATTTAATAACCGGCAGCCCTTGTCCGTTTTGATAACCCGCTTCCAGTAACAGTTGCCGGGCTTTTTGCGGATTGTAGTTATAGCCTTTTACAACAGAGGTATCAAACGATGGCAACCCTGCCGGTACAAAGCCGCTCTCCGCCGGTATACCGATAGAATTGCGCAGGTAAAGCATCATCTTCCTTCTGTCAAACCCATAGTTAATTGCCTGTCTTAATTTAAGATTACGTAAAGGCGAATGTTGTACAATAACATTATCGGCATCCTGAAGTATTCCCAGGTATTCAACATTCAGGTAAGGATGTTTGGAAAGGATGATCTTGTCTTTCCATTCCTTTTTCAGTTCGCCTTTCTTGCTTAATATCTCATCTTTAAAAGAGGCATCAATGTCATTTTGAAAATCAATTTGCCCTTGCTGGAACAGCAGGAATTCAGTGGCTTTATTATCGAAGAAGGTCGTCTTGATGGCGTCCAGGTAGGGCAGGCGATTGCCTGCGCTGTCGGTTTCAAAATAATGGTTGTTTTTTGTTAAGATCAGCGCCTGTCCTTCCTCCCATACTTTAAACTGAAAAGGCCCGGTACCACAG
>CAXTDO010000436.1:0-5785 GCA_964242315.1 uncultured Flavihumibacter sp. | reverse complement strand
GCCCTGTTGAGGATAATTTGTGTATGATAATAAGAACCTGAATGGTTCATTTTCAGTTTTTTAAAAATGTCATCAGACAATAGCTGGGCATTAGTTTTATTTGTTACTCTTTCCATGATATAGCCCAAAGTAAAATACCCCCAACTACTGTAAGCATAGAGAGTACCTGGTTTAAATGCAAGAGCAGAATCGATAAATACTTTTATATAATCTTCTCTTGTGAAATTCTGACGGCTTATTCGAGGGAAAAAGTCTTTTATAATTTCATAATTTGGTATGCCTGAGGTATGAGATAGTAATTGCCGTATTGTAATATTAGCTGCCGGTTTATTTTTAAATTCAGGCAAATAATCTTCAATAGTTTTGTCTAACTGCAGTAATCCTTTTTGGACCTGTATTAAAACCAATGTTGCAGTTAAAGGTTTTGAAACAGACCCAATCATAAACTTGGTATCCGTTCTGTTAGGAATATTCCATTCTCTATTAGCCAGGCCAAATGCGTCTTTGTAAATAACTTTCCCGTTTTCAGCTACTAATACTGCGCCATCAAACATGTTATAATTATGATATGCATGCATTATTTCTGATAACCTGGCTTTTTTGCTTTGTGCAAACACTATCTGCCCAATGGTCAGGCTGATAAACGGAATCATTATTTTATTTAAATACATATTCTATCATTTAAATAGTGGTATGTCAAAGCTTACGTACGACGTGAAAGCATTTAAGCAGTTGGGGTAATAGCTCTACGTCTGCCGATGCTGCTGCCAATTTATATACATTTCAATTATAATGTCTTGCCCGACGATTACTGCTTTCAGCGAATTGTTGTGCTAT
This sequence comes from uncultured Flavihumibacter sp., assembly GCA_964242315.1. Lineage (GTDB taxonomy): Bacteria > Bacteroidota > Bacteroidia > Chitinophagales > Chitinophagaceae > JADCRZ01. Next base: position 4,948 of record CAXTDO010000436.1, on the reverse strand, counting down.
TTTAGCTTGTTAAACATGTTAGTAATTAACTGCTTTTTGTTTAATGGAACAATTGTAAAAACATAACTGTCTGAATTGATGTCAAAGATTTGTAAACAGTAGCCCATTGGTTCAAGCTCCTTGTCATTTATTGAAAGTAATGTTTGTGATGTGTCTTCCGTATATTTAATTTTAGCAGAAAGTGGCAAATGGTAGCCCTTTTTTTCTGCTATTTTAGTTATCTCAAGTCGTATCTCTTCTTCCTCTTCTTTCCAGTCAACTTCTGTCATTTGTCCTGCCGAAATCATTTTATCTACAAAAACAAATTTTGGAGTCAAATTACTATCCTTTGGGTATGTAAGTCCACGGTCAGATAAGATGAATTCGTTTGATTCGTCATAGAATGATTTAGGGTTTTGAAATGCTTGTTTTATCATTGTCTTTACTTCAGTCTGGAGTTCTTTTGAAATAGCAATATTGTCAACCACATTTTCATATGTTAGTAAATCAGGTGTAATTGAATGTGTTGAAAGCGCTGGTTTTATAATGCCGTTAGTTTCAACTTCATTTTTCTGTTTATTACCAAAGAGTTTTGAAAAAAATCCCATAATGGTTGATTAAATTGTCGGCGACAGCCTTACAGGCAACGGTGTATGCATGCAAAGCCAGGGAGTTTATTGAATGTCCGCCCGCTACAAATGCTCAATTGAAGACATTTGCTGAAGTTAAAAAAGCTGAACATTAAATGTCAAACCTGAACTACTGTCCATAGGTGCAAACAACAGATATTACAAATTCCTGCCCTGTTTTTGCAAATATTTTGTGTATCGTCCTATTTACTTCATAGTAATTGTTATTTTATTATTTCCTTCTAATCCTGTAATTTCTAAAGAATTCATTTTTGATAAAGAATCTATTAAATCATTTACTTCTCCACTATGATATACAGTAATCGACAAAGACCAGCTATTTAAAGGCCTTGCTGTCCCACAATTCGGACCTGAGTCTTTGCCTGTACCCTGAACTTCAATTTCAAGAATCAAATTAGTGTCAAAATATAACTTTTTAGCCGTATCTACTGATATTCCACTTAAAGGAACGTTTAATCGTCTGCTCCATGGGGATTCTATCTGGCCGCAATAGGTCCCAATGTCAATATAAACAAATTTTGAATCAGGCTTTCCCTGTGTAATTGGACCAATGAAATGAAGCTGATTACCCTTGTCTACCTTCACTTTAATAACGAACTCAAAAGTCAAATCCTGAGTAGTGGATCTTTGCTTTTGAATTGTTGTGTAAGTGGCGCCGCTACCCTGTTGTATGCCAAAGTCAACACCTGAAGGGGGACCTAGCAGAACTATGCGTAACTTTAACTCCCAATCATTCATCTGTTAGTACAATTATCATTTCTCAACAGAAACTAAACGGTAGACTCATAGAATAAAGGGCTGGCATTTTATGAAGGTCCGCCCATGCCGTTTGCCATTGCGCCCGGCCAGGCCGGCTGGGAAGGAGTAGCCTGATAAACCGGCGATCCCGGCGTTACACCACCCTGACCTCCATACCAGGTCCATTGATTTGTCGTGGGATTATAGCTCCATAAATCATTCAGCAGGTCATAATACTGAGTCACCATTCCTCCAAAAAGCCAAAGCAACCCCGACTGATCAACAAAGGTGTATGCGCCTGAACGGTGTGTGGGACGGGCGCTGTCTGATAGCTGGCCAGCGGTTCCGTAGTTATATGGAGCGATTCCTTCTCCGCTTCTCTTTAAGTCCAGGTTTTTTGACTAACATCATACATCCAGAGGTCGTACAGGTTTGCCTGGCCGGTTAGCGCTCTCTGTCCGCCGAACATCCATAAATTATTTGCTTTATCCTTCCAGGTTGCGGCATAAGATCTTGTTTTTGGCTTCCAATAGAATCTACTATTCCTGCCGTACCATTATTTAGTTCTGTACTTGTATATTCCGGAACAATCTGGCCTTTAATAAATGCCCACTGACCTGTAAGTTTATTGTAAAGCCAGCGTTGGTCGTCTTTAAGTGAAAAAAGCAATGTCCCGTTATCCTGTTCCATCACAGTGGCCGGATCAGGTGCGGGACGTATTCCTGCCAGGAAGACATTCTTTTCAACTGGCGCAGGATGATATTCGCGGATGGTACTGTCGACACCCATCCATGTCCATTCGTTTTTGCTGATAGAATATTTCCAAAAATTGTTGTAGGATGTAGTGGATGTTCTCATCCCTGACCTAAGCCAGCTGAATTAAACCGGCTAATCTTCGTAATAAAAAGGGTTAGCTGCTGCCTTTATTGTCCACCAGATTGTTTTATTAAATGTGCTGTCTCATTAAAACCCTTTGATTCTGCCATAAAAAATGGTGTTTGCCCATTATCCATTTTTGAGTTTATGTATGCTCCACTGTCTATAAGCAATTTTGCAAGTCTTGTCTGGCCGTTATGCGCTGCTGAATGTAATGGAGTTACTCCCTGCATTTGCTTTGCGTTAACATCTGCTCCATGATTAATTAATAATTCCGTTATGTCGTAATTTGAAATTGCACAAGCTGAATGAACAGGAGCAACTTTAAATTGATTATTTGCTGCAATATTTGGGTTTGCCCCTTTGTCTAGAAGTAGTTTTACAATGTCAAGTTGTCCAAAAAATGAGGCAAGTCCTAAAGGTGTAAATCCGTCCGGTGAAAATGCGTTTGTCAACTCCGGATTGTTATTAATTATTTTGTTTACGGTCTCAATGTCCGCAACACTTGCAGCTTCAAAAATATCAAGCTCCTTTTTATGTTTTCTTAAAGTATCAATAGCTGATTTATTACGACAATAGGCAGCAAATTGCAACAAGGAAATACCCTGTTCAGTTTTTGTGTCTGCAATTGAGGGTGTTTCATTTATGATTTCACACAACTTTTCGTTGTTACCTGTCTTAATCAGGTCTGGAATGTCATTTATGTAGCTCATTGTATTCGGTTTTACTGCCAGAACAATTGCTGATAGAGGATCTACGGTTTGATTAACGCTTACGTCCGCCCCAATTTTTAAATCGGATGTTGGCTGTAGGTTTCTCTTCCCGTTAATAAGGACTTTTCATTGTCTTTGAGTCTGCCGGATAGGGATTCCTTATTCGTCCGCTCAGAATCACTGCCTGGTTTACTGATAAAGTTAGATAGTAAGAATTTAAGCCAGGGTTTGTTGCTCGACCTTGTCTGTTGAATGATAAATTGTAAAAGCTGATTGCTTTCCGTCAGCTCCACTATCAGCAATACAACTGTTGGCTGCTGTGTTGTGTTACTAAGAGGTATATCAATTTAAAAGTATCCTTAACAATTCCTTTAAATATTCTTTATTTACTGTAAATCCATTGTGTCCCTGCTTGTCTAAAACAATTAATTCGTCACCAGCTTTAAAAAGCTTTTTCAATTTATAAGATTGAAGAACATTGAAAGTACTGTCCTGACTTCCATGGAATATGACAATAGGAACTTTCGTTTGTTCAACAAATTTATAGGTTTTCAACTTGTATTTTAAAAGAAAGGAAGGAATAATTGAATACAGAAAAGGATAATTATTCTTTACTGCTTCGTCGCCGCTATAATAGGGTGCTTGTAATATCAGCATCTTAGGTTTATTGCCTGCAGCCAACATTGAAGCCGGTGCTGTTCCAAAAGAATATCCCAGCACAATGATGTTATTTTCTTTGTAGGTCGCTTTCAAATTATTGTAAGCGTCTTGAACATCACTGTAAAGTTGCTCTTCAGTAGGCAAGGTTCCTTCACTTTTTCCAAAGCCACGATAATCCAGAAAAAATATGTCATGGTGTAAATTAATGTAAGCCTTTGCATACTTGCCCCATGTGTCGAGTGTGTGTCCACCTCCGTGCAAATAAAATATTAATCCTTTTGAAGAGTCTGATTTAAATAATATACCACTTAATTTTTTGCCATCTTTTGTTCGTATATATCTTTCTTCGAATTTACCGTCAAACTGAAACTCATACTTCGATAGTTTGGTATCTATCATTAAAAAATATTCCTGAAAGAAATAATATCCCAGGCATAAAACGAAATAGGAAATTAGTAAAACGACTAATGTAAAGCGACAAAATTTTTTTATCTTTTTCACTATGGTGTTTCTTGTCTATTAGTGAAAATTCTTCTTTTTCAAGGTATTGCCAATTTGCAATTTGTAATATCCCTACTGTCGTGTCACACGTAATTTGTCAGTTATTAGACTATTGGCCGTCAGCTTTCAGCTATCAGGAGGAAAGCTTATCTGGTTTTGATCTGCTGATACCTGACGGCTGATAGCCTAATAACCGACAAATTACGTGTGACACGACACTACGCCGTTTCCTTACCTAAAATATATGTTCTAAAAAAGTACTGCCATGGCATAAATATTATAGGAAGGATTACAAAAATGAAAACGGTTGTTGTATAATCTGCCGGAGAACCTGCTAATTCATTTTTCTTCCATAAAGGATACGATACAACGAAAAGCCAAGCCGTTTTATAAACGATTTCAAGTATAACAATCGGTAACATTTTAAGTGGTCTAATTATTCCTATCCATGAAATAGCACCGTAAGCCAGCCATACACACCAGGCTACTGCATCTGTCACGCCCCAGGTTCCTGTATGATTGAGAATATGTGTCCATGAATCATAGCTAAGAAATAAAAACATTAAAGTAAACAACAGGTGCATTCCATAAATGTTGATTCTTGGAACGCCTTTATAATATTCATAGTCTCTTTTAAAAATATTCATCATATAAATTGTGATTCTAAAGTTATAAATCCCGTTAGCGTTTTATCTGCCTGATTTTTAAATGCGTTGTTGTGCGTTTGGTTTTACTCTAGTGTTAAGTTAAGTATGAAGTTACGCATTGAATTGTAGTGGCTTTACTCTGTGGTTATAGAAAATGCTTGAATGGTAAAATACGTCAGATTAC
>CAXTDO010000435.1:0-5812 GCA_964242315.1 uncultured Flavihumibacter sp. | reverse complement strand
GGTTACACGGAGGAAACTCCTCCGTGTAACCTCCGTGGCACCTCGGCTTTTCCTCCGTGGTTAAAGAAAACACTTACAAGGTTAGCTACTACAATTCAATGCGTAACTTTACACTACCTTCATCTTATGAAAATTGTTCTATTACTTTTTATCTTACTAACCTCAATAATATCATCAGCGCAGAATATAAAAAAGCCTTTCCTGGTAGCCACCATTGGTAAATTGCCTTTCCTCGAATATGGACTAGGTGACGACCGTTTAGGCGGCGCTAAAATGACCTATCTCGATTCCAATATTATTTTGAAAGTAGTAGATTCCGCCGCTACGGATTATAAAGTGCAGCTTTCTAAAAATCATTCAGGTTATATAGCAAAAGAAAGTGTGAAGCTATTGCCAGGCAAACTGGAAAAGCCCTACTATCTTTCTACCAGTTGGAAGGTATATGGAGATACATCTTTTGATTATGTAGCCATCGGTCTTGATGAAAAGTTACCTTACAAAAGTCAGCAACAGCTTAGTCCGTCGCGGATAGTGGTAGACATATTTGGCGCAACCAGCAATACCAACTGGATCACACAGCTTGCTACCAATAAAGAAATTAAAAACGCTTATTACGAACAAACGGAAGATGATGTGTTAAGAGCTATCATTGAATTAAAACATTCGCAGCATTGGGGACATAGCATTTATTACGACACCTTGGGAAATCGCTTAGTGATCCGCGTTAAAAGACCACCTCCGGTCATCAATATTAAAAAGTTGAAGATTGCCATAGATGCAGGACACGGTGGTGATAACAGCGGCGCTTCAGGCGTTACATCAAATATTCTCGAAAAAAATTACACGCTGCTGATAGCAAAGGAACTGCAGGCAACCTTGAAAAAGGCGGGCGTTCAGCATATTTTTATGACGAGAATAATAGATACCTCGCTAAGCATGCCGGAACGCATTGGTATGTTAAAGGAGTATAACCCCGACTTTCTTATCAGCATACATCTCAATTCATCTTCCGTTGATTCCGTTAAAGGAAGCAGTACCTATTACCGTTATATCGGTTTTCGTCCTTTAAGTGTTGCCGTACTTAAACAGATGCTCACGTTGAAACTGAAAGAATATGGAAATGTAGGAAGTTTTAATTTTGCTTTAAGCGGTCCTACTGATTACCCAAATTGTTTGGTTGAAGTAGCTTTCCTTAGTAACAAGGAAGATGAAAAGAAAATTCTTGATCCTAAATTCCGTAAGGCGGTGGCGGCTAAAATTTATGCAGGCATCATGGACTGGTTAAAAGCAATGGGAAAATAATTTCTAATGAAAGGCTACCTGTTAAAAAATCAAAACATTATTATAGGAGAGCAAACTTTTACCGAAAGCGTTTCCTCAGAGAATAACTACCAGGTAATTTTTGAAGATGATACGGACACCGGATATTTTTATGCTGCCAAGAGAAATAAAGATACAGGAGAACTAAGCATTTTAGATATGCTGCTGGTTTATGATGTGGAAAGTATTGAAGTATCTGAACGAAATGCTACGCTTCATATCATCTGGTCTACCGACTGGATGAAATGCGGATTGGTTCTTAATAACTATTGTCATGCGGTTTTTGACTTTGAAAATGAAGCAGGGTATAACCGTCATGAATTCCCACCTCCGGTTTTATGGCACACACAGGAACGTAAACTGACTGATGAGATGGTAGCTGCATTTTTTCAATAGCAGATTAACATCATGTACTACATTTGCTTAAAATTTATCGAACGGCAATGTCTGAAAATCATTTTATACATCACGTATATTTCTGGCTGAACAATCCTGATAGTGTTGAGGATAAAAACAGTTTGGTAGAAGGTTTGAAGAAGGTAACAAAAGTAGCAACCATCAAAACATTTCATATTGGCAAGCCGGCCGGCACAAACCGTGACGTGATTGATACCTCCTATGCCATCTCGTGGCTGCTGACCTTCGATACCAAAGAAGACGAAGCCAGTTACCAGACCGACCCTATTCACTTAAAGTTTGTAGAGGAATGTAAGCACCTTTGGAAAAAGGTGGTGGTGTATGATACGGTAGATTTGTAAAAGTTGGTACGTACAATTTATCACCGCTTAAGCCTTCCTCAAATCTGCCGCTGCTGCTTCATCAACAAACCAGTGTAAGTCACCCGTTACCGGCTTTATTATTTGTGAAGGATATAGATCGGGTTGAATAGCTCCCTCTAACACCTGCTCCAGCGTTTTCGATTTATTCTTTCCTGCAGCAAGGAAAGCAACTGCTGCTGATTTATTCACAATCGGTGCGGTTAGAGATATCCGGTACATATCCTGAGATTTTAAAAAGAATGCTTTTACCCAAGCCTGTTTTTCATGCACTATATCCGTTCCCGGGAACAACGAAAGCGTATGGCCATCATCACCCATCCCTAATAATACCAGGTCGAACGAAGTATCCGTTTCATCAAAATAGGTATGCAGGATTTTTTCATATTCAAGCGCCGACACCTCCGGTTCAATATCAGTACGCATTACATGAATCTGTTCAGCGGGAACAGGCAGATGGTTCAATAAGGTATCGTAAGCCATTTTTGCATTGTTGCGGTCATCGGTAAAAGGCACCGCACGTTCATCTCCCCAGAAAATGTGCATTTTTTTCCAATCGATTTTTTCTTTGTAGGGAGATGCCGCTAAAATGGTATGCAGTTTTTGTGGTGTGCTACCTCCTGATAAGGCAATGGTAAACCGATTATTCTTTACAAGAACGGTTTGAATATAATCAGTGATCCATTCAGCAACTGCATTGCTTAATTCTTCGGGATTTTTATAAATATGTAGGTTCAATGTTTAGTTGTTAATGGTGAATGGAAAGTTCTGTATAGGGGTCACAGTTTTGTTATGAAAAGAGTTAGCGGTTATGTAACCCCGAAGGGGTGATGTTATTTAGATAAGGACTTTGATGTGCGGTTCAAGATTTTGAAATGCGAGTTCAGGTTCCCCTCCTTGAAAAGGAGGGGAACCTGAACTCGCACTTCGAATCATTGAACTAAATGACATTGTGCGAAGGTGGTGACATTATTCTACCTGTTAAAGACCCTATATGTCACCCCTTCGGGGTTCCTCATACCCCAAATCTCACACCTCACACCTGCTTCACAGGCAGGATAACCCAGGACCTACCATCTTTTGCAATAAGCGCTTCCGCAGCTTCGGGGCCCCAGCTTCCGGGGGCGTAGTTTGGAAAGTCAGCAGGAGGGTTAGACTGCCAATCAGTGAGAATCGGCATGATAATTTTCCATGCTGCCTCCACCTGGTCTGATCTCATAAATAAAGTAGCATTGCCTATCATAACATCCAGTAATAATGTTTCATAAGCTTCGGGTTCATTACCTTCAAAAGCATCCTGGTATCTGAAGATCATATCAACAGGACTTAGCGACATTGATTGCCCTGGTTTTTTGGCCTGGAACTGTAAACGTATCTCCATCTCAGGTTGGATGCTGATGATCAACCGGTTACCATTCCAGTTCTCCGCTGCTTCAGGTGGAAAGGAAAATTGCGGAGCAGGCTTGAATTGGATGGTAATAACACTTGACTTCTGATGAAGCAGTTTACCTGTTCTTACATAAAAAGGAACATCCTGCCATCTGCCGTTGTCGACATGAAATTTACCGGCGCTAAAGTATCGATTAATGAGTCAGGACTTACATTCTTTTCCTGTCTGTATCCCGGAACATTTTCTCCTTTAATTGTTCCGCCGGAGTATTGGCCACGGACAGCGTTGTCTTTTACTTCTTCCAGTTTGTAATGACGGATGGCATTTAAAACATCTACCTTTTTGTTTCTCACTTCATTGGCATCAAATGAAACAGGAGCTTCCATAGCAACCATGCATATCAATTGCAGGATGTGATTTTGAACCATATCTCTCAGGGAGCCTGAATTTTCGTAGTAGCCACCTCTGTTTTCTACACCAACCGTTTCGGCAGCAGTTACCTGCACATGATCAATATAATTACGGTTCCAGATCGGTTCAAATAAAGCGTTGGCAAATCGTAACGCAAGAATATTTTGAACGGTTTCTTTACCCAGGTAATGATCGATACGGTAAATTTGGTTTTCGTCGAACATGGTGCTCAACAGCTTGTTCAAATCATTAGCACTGTCGAGGTCATGTCCGAAAGGTTTTTCTACAACGATCCGGGTGCATTTTGTGTCGGCGCAAATATTCAGCGGGCCTAATTTGCTCGCAATGCCCGGTACCAGTTGTGGTGCAACTGCCAGGTAAAAAATTACGTTGGGGTGTTCGCCAAATTCCTTTTCTTTTTCTTTTACAACTTCAGCAATCTGGCCATAAGCTTTTTCATCTTCCGCATCCATGTTCAGGTAACTCACATGCTGAGAATAATCCGCCCATTTTTCATCCTGCACGTCTTTACGCCGGGAAAATTCCTTAATTCCCTCCAGCAAAAACTGGTGATAGGTGTCGTTAGTGTATTTAGTACGGCCGATGCCTACAATACCAAATTTCTCCGGCATCCATTCATCAATAAACAAGTTGTACAATGCAGGTGACAGCTTACGGTGATTAAGGTCTCCGCTACCTCCAAAAATAAAGATCAGCGAGGAAGGCGCGTGTTTATGAGTTTGCATGTTGTGTGATTCTATATTAAAAATGTTCAACTTAACCCAGGCAGGATTCCATTAATGTTTTTATACTGCAATAATTGTTGTCTTGCCTTAATTGATCTTATGGTTTATCTGCTGTATGCATCCATTCTGTGTGATAGAAAACTCCTGTAGGGTCATCCACTCTCTGGTAGGTATGTGCACCGAAATAATCGCGTTGCGCCTGTATGAGATTGGTGGGCAGGTTAGCGCTTCTGTAGGCATCAAAATAACTTAAAGAAGCCATTAAAGAACCGCTGGGGTAACCATGTTGCACCGCCTGCACGATCACTTCTCTCAGGTTTTGCTGTTTTGGTGCTAAGAGTTCGGCGATGCCATTTTCTAAAAGCAGGTTGGGCAGCAACGGATCTTTTTCAAATACCTGGATGAATACATCCAATAACGAAGAGCGGATGATACAACCACCACGCCATACCTTCACTACCTGCTGCATGGGTATGTCCATTTCAAGCGCTTTAGAAGCTTTCTGCAACATTGCCAGACCCTGTACATAGCTCATTAGCGTAGCGAAGAACAATGCGTCATGACCCTGTTGAATAAACGTTTCCTTATCAACATCAATTTTTTTATTGTCGAATGAATAAATTTTTGAGGCGGCAACCCTTTCATCTTTGAAAGAAGAAATGTTGCGAAGGGTAACTGCCATATCGATGGTGGGAATAGGGCTTGGCAGGTCAAGGGCATCCTGGGAAGTCCATTTACCTGTTCCTTTTGAACCGGCTTTGTCGAGGATCATATCTACCAGCCTGTTACCAGTTTTTTCATCATTGAAGATCAGCACTGCGGCTGTTATTTCTACCAGGTAGGAGGTCATATCGGTTTTATCCCACTTATCAAATGTTGCAGCCAACTCGTCATTACTGAGTCCTAACCCGTTTTTTAACATATCGTAGCACTCACTGATCATTTGCATGATGCCATATTCAATACCGTTATGAACCATCTTTACATAATGACCGGCAGCATGTTTGCCCAGGTAAGCAACACAGGGCACATCATTTACTTTGGCGGATACCGCTTCCAGTAAGGGTTTGAGAAAATTATAAGCTTCTTCTTCTCCGCCCGGCATGATGCTGGGGCCGGTACGTGCGCCTTCTTCGCCGCCGGAAACACCCATACCCATGAAGTGAAAT
>CAXTDO010000434.1:3516-5812 GCA_964242315.1 uncultured Flavihumibacter sp. | reverse complement strand
GGCCATAACAATTAACCAATAACCGTTAATAATTAATCATTAATAATTAATCATTAAAATATGGATGTACCGGTAATGTCAGAATTATTTGCGGCAGGCGAAATTCCTGAGGTGTTATTTTGGGTAGGCTGTGCCGGAAGTTTTGATCAGCGGGCCCAAAAGATAACCCGTGCCTTTGTCACAATCTTAAATAAAGTAGGCGTTAAATATGCGATCCTGGGTAAAGAAGAGATGTGCACGGGAGATCCGGTAAGGCGTGCCGGCAATGAATTCATGTACCAGATGATGGCATACCAGAACATACAGATCTTAAATAACTACGGTATAAAAAAAATTGTTACCGCCTGTCCTCATTGTTTCAATACGCTTCGCAATGAATATCCGGAGTTGGGCGGGAATTACGATGTCATACATCATGCTACCTTTCTGCAGCAGTTAATAGAAGAAGGTAAAATAAAAATGCTTGAAGGAGGATTCTTCAAAGGTAAGCGAATCACTTACCACGACAGTTGTTACCTGGGAAGAGCCAACAATATTTATGAAGCTCCAAGGAAGGTATTAGAAGCGCTGGATGCTGAACTGGTTGAAATGAAGCGATGCCGGTCTAACGGATTGTGCTGCGGAGCTGGCGGAGCTCAAATGTTTAAGGAAGAAGAAAAAGGAACCGTAAGAGTAAACACCGAACGAAGTAACGAAGCCATTAACACCGGTGCAGGCATTGTAGCCGCAGCTTGTCCTTTTTGCAACACAATGCTGACAGACGGCATTAAAAGCCGGGAAAAAGAAAATGACGTTGCCGTGATGGATATAGCAGAGATCGTAGCGAAGAGCATGGAATAACCCAGGTATGAGGTGTGAGGTATGAGGTAATACTTTGTTTTTATACGTTATAAATACCTTTCGTTAATAATATTTATATGATGCTGCACGTGACCGGCGATTAATAAACCGATTGCCGCTACGTTTATAGGGGTGTTGTCAGCAGTACCGGTTTGACGCAAATTATCTTCTGTGAAGGAAGCAAATAATAATTTGGTAGCCTTCCTCAAACTTTTAAACTCATCCAGCATATCTTCCCATTTTCTCGCTGAGGTATTGGCGTTAGAGGCCCAGGAATTTTCTTCAAAACCTGGCAGTGGAGCTGCATCTTTTCTTGCAAATGATACCGCACGGTATGTAAATACCCTCTCTGCGTCAATTATATGTTGCACTATTTCTTTGATGGTCCATTTATCGGTTCCATAAGCATAATCTATTTTGTAAGCCGGTATGCTTTTTAGTAGCTTCCTGAAGGCCTTCCCATTGTTGCTTAAAGCCTCATGAATATCGGTTTCATTTAATAAACTGATATACTTACGAACAAACTCAGATGCTATAATAGTTGGTGTTGTCATGTTAAAAATATTTTCCGTGAATGGCGAATTTCAACGGAGTCATTAATTCTAACGCGTTAAAAACCTTTCTTATTCTTTAATGTTGATGCAGGTAATTTTTGCTGTTTATTTGTTTCAGGTTTTAGAGTAGCAGCTAATTTTACCGCTCCGTAAGCATTTAATATACCTCCTGAAGTGGATATATCTGATAAAGAGACCATCTGATCAGTTCCGGGCAACTTTACTTTCATGGTAACAGGAGTAGCTGATTTTTCAATAGCATACTTAACCTGCTCCGGACTTAAAGCAGGATAATAGCTTAATACCAGGGCTGCTACCCCTGCCACTACAGGAGAGGCCATACTTGTTCCGTTCAGATTACCATAGATATTGCCTCCGGGTAGAGTTGAATAAATTTTTACACCGGGCGAGAATACATTAACTTCTCTTTTACCGTAATTTGAAAATGAGGCCGTGTAGCTTTTGGTCAGGGGCTCCGCAAGCGGATCACTGCTTGCTCCAACGGCAATCCAGTTTGTGGCTTTTGTTTTGGCTACTCTTAGGGAAGGATTAGGGAAACTTTCGATACTATCAATATTACTATTATCATTACCTGCAGCACAAACCAGCAAAACGCCTTTAGATTCGGCATACAGCACTGAACTGTCTACCCAATTTTTTTCCGGAGAAAAACCCTTTCCAAAACTCATATTTATAACTTTTGCGCCATTGTCTACGGCGTAACGAATGGCAAGCGCTATGTCTTTATCATGTTCATCACCATCCGGAACAGCGCGGATCATCATGATACGAACATTGTCTGCCACACCATCTATGCCCTTACCATTATTTCTTTTTGCTGCAATAATTCCAGATACATGAGTTCCATGCAGTGGCGTGCTCGCCATTATATCATTATTGCC
>CAXTDO010000434.1:0-3506 GCA_964242315.1 uncultured Flavihumibacter sp. | reverse complement strand
TCGTTGAAATTCGTTTCATCGTCTTTTACAATTTCAGCCCTATAATTTTCAGGTTCTTTGTTTAGAGCTTCGAATTTTTTTTGCTGACCTGAAACGTATTCCGAGAAACCATCAATAAACTCTTTATTGGAAGATTCCATCATATTATTAAGCTGCAGCAGATATACCACTGCTCCCTTTGCTTTACGTTCATCAGCGTCGGTAGGAGCATATTTTGCAAGATCATTTCCTGTGTATGTTTCTTTACTAAATGACTTGCGCAAAATACTATCACTTTTCACAAATGTTTCCAGCATCCGCTGCATAATAATCAGGTCAATGCCTCCACCTTCAGAAGCGTCACCTTCTACTTTTATTTTAGCCTTTAACCAGGTATGGTAGTCTTCTTTTTGTTCAGCGTCAAGAGCAGCAGTATCAACCACTTTTCCACCAAATATTTTTTTAAACTTATGATATACCCTGGACCCTTCATCGGAATCATTCGTTACATTCCTTCCGTCTTTTCCGCCAATAAAATTCCATCCATGCACATCGTCAATGTAACCGTTTTTATCATCATCAATGCCGTTACCAGGAATTTCTTTTGGGTTAGTCCACAAAATGTCTTTCAGATCTTCATGTAACGTGTCGATACCAGAGTCAATTACCGCTACTATAACGGTACTGCTTTTCTTGCCTTTTAAAAAATCGTAGGCCTTGTCGATACTAATACCATAAAACCCATCTTTTTCCTTGTCCATCATATGCCATCCTTTCGGTAGTTCCTTTACGGAATTGCCCTGCGCAAACAATAGAGAAGTATTACAAAGCACGCAGATCACAGTACCCATCACCCCTAAGAAATTCTTCATATTTTTTATTTTATCTTTAATGTAACGAAGCTTGCAAATTTCTACTTTATTTGTTGGAAATTTTAGTAGTTAGTACAAATTATGATTATTTTATCAGTGCAACATTATAAGTTGAATGTAATGCCTTGTGAAAGTGGTAATTTATTACTGTAATTAATTGTATTTGTCTGGCGGCGCATATATACTTTCCAGGCGTCACTACCGCTTTCTCTGCCTCCGCCGGTTTCTTTCTCCCCGCCAAACGCGCCTCCGATCTCTGCTCCGCTGGTTCCTATATTTACGTTCGCTATGCCGCAATCGCTTCCCCCCACCGACAAAAATTTTTCTGACTCCCTGAGATGCAGGGTCATTATTGCAGAAGATAAGCCCTGCGGCACATCATTCTGCATTTCAATTGCCTCTTCCAGGGTTTTGTATTTAATAAGGTATAGTATCGGTGCGAACGTTTCATGCTGCACAATATTAAAATTGTTTTTTACTTCAGCAATGCAGGGTTTAACATAGCAGGTTTGTTCAAATTTATCGCCTGCTACCATACCGCCTTCTACAACAAAATGGCCACCTTCCGATTTGCATTTTTCAATTGCCCGCAGGTAAGCATCTACAGCGTCTTTATCAATCAACGGACCAACATGATTTTTTTCATCCAGTGGATTGCCGATCTTTAGTTGTTTATATGCACCAACCAGCTTTTCTTTAAAAATATCATATACTTTTTCGTGTATGATAAGGCGCCTGGTGGTGGTGCAACGTTGCCCGGCAGTACCTACGGCGCCAAACACACATCCGGGCAGTGCAATATCCAGATCTGCATGTTCTGAAATGATAATAGCGTTATTGCCGCCGAGTTCCAGCAGGCTTCTACCCAGCCTGGCGCCAACAGCGGCGCCTACTGCCTTGCCCATACCTGTTGAGCCGGTAGCCGATATCAGGGATATCCTGTTATCGTGGCTCATCCATTCTCCCACTTCTTTATTACCAACAACAAGGCAACTGACTCCTTCGGGAACATCATTCTTTTTAAATATGTCCGCCGCCAGGTGCTGACATGCAATGGCGCAAAGGGGTGTTTTCTCCGAAGGCTTCCATATGCAAACATCGCCACAAACCCATGCCAGCATTGCGTTCCAGCTCCACACGGCAACGGGAAAATTAAAAGCAGTTATAACTCCTACCATTCCGAGTGGATGGTATTGTTCATACATCCTGTGTCCGGGCCGCTCACTGTGCATTGTTAATCCATGTAACTGACGGGAAAGTCCCACTGCAAAATCACATATGTCTATCATCTCCTGAACTTCTCCATAACCTTCCTGCAGGCTTTTTCCCATTTCATAAGATACCAGTTTACCGAGCGGTTCTTTGTTCAGTCTTAACGCTTCACCAATTTGTCTTACAATATCTCCCCTTTTGGGGGCAGGCCACTGCCGCCATTCTTTAAATGCAAGCGCTGCTTTGGCGATTACTGTATTATAAGAGTCTGCATCGGCAGTGTTTACAGAAGCTATTAATTTGCCATCAACCGGAGAATAGGATGCTATTTTCTTATCGCCGGAAGTCATCCATTCCGAGCCTGTTGAAACACCTTTATTAAAGTCTGAAATATTTAATAGAGATAAAAAGTCCATTGATTCAGTTTTACCTTAAGAAATTGTCTGAACTGTGATTAATCTGATTTAATGACTAGCTATGATCTGGAGACTATCATAGTCAGTCATTAAATCAGATTAATCACAGTTCAGACTAATACTGTTCATTATCGTTTGGAAAATCCTTATCCTTCACATCTTTAATATAATGTTGAACTGCTTCAGTTATCTGATTGTGAAGATTAAGGTATTGCCTTAGAAACCGCGGCTTAAATTCGGTGTTGATACCTAACATATCGTGCATTACAAGAACCTGACCATCACAAAATTTTCCTGCTCCGATACCTATAGTAGGAATCTGTAAGCTTTCGGAAACTTCTTTTGCCAGTAATGCGGGAATTTTTTCGAGCACTATGGCAAAGCAACCTGCTTCCTGTAAGAGCAGCGCATCTTTCTTTAGTTTTTCTGCTTCTTCAATCTCTTTGGCACGCACCGTATAAGTGCCGAATTTATAAATTGATTGCGGTGTTAATCCCAGGTGGCCCATCACCGGAACACCGGAAGAAAGAATCCGTTTTACAGACTCTAAAATCTCTTCACCGCCTTCGAGCTTTATAGAATGAGCCCCGGTTTCCTTCATGATCCGGATGGTAGAAACAAGCGCCTCTTTTGAATTACCCTGGTAGGAGCCAAAAGGAAGATCTACCGTTACAAGGCAGCGGTTGACGCCTCTTACTACGGAAGATGCGTGATAGATCATCTGTTCCAAAGTAATAGGCAGCGTAGTTTCATGGCCCGCCATCACATTGCTGGCTGAATCGCCTACCAGAACAATGTCTATACCTGCTTCATCAAATATTTTAGCAAAGGAAAAATCATATGCAGTGATCATGGAAATCTTTTCTCCGTTTGATTTCATTTTCTGCAAGGTGTTGGTGGTAACCTTTTTGATTTCCTTGTGTACTGACATGATTGGTTTAAAATTTAAAGTGGTTGAAGTTTGAATGCTACTAGTTTTTTTTAACCACGGAGGAAAAGCCGAGGTAGCACGGAGGTCCACGGAGGA
>CAXTDO010000433.1:0-5817 GCA_964242315.1 uncultured Flavihumibacter sp. | reverse complement strand
AGGTCCACGGAGAAAGCTCCTCCGTGGACCTCCGTGCTACCTCGGCGCTTCCTCCGTGGTTAAAAAAATCCAGATGGCTGACGGATAAATTAATATCCGGGCGTTTGCGTAAGTTTTCCATTGCTGGCATCCAGCGCATACTGAGGGATGGGGAATAAGAAGTTTGTAGCTGCAGGCGGTGGTGTTTTACCAACAGACTGTAAAGCGGCCTGCCACTTACCGTTTCTTACCAGATCCATTTTTCGCTGGCCTTCCATGAACAGATCCCATCCCCTTTCTCTTAAGATAGCATCGTTGAAGGCATCCTTTGAAGCAATGTCCGAAGCTGCAAGTGCGCCAATCCCACCATGCTTTGCACGTACTTCGTTTACAAGTGTAACGGCTTCTGTTGTTGGACCATTCTGATTATTAATGGCTTCGGCGAGCATCAGCGTTACATCGGCATAGCGGGCTAACGGAATATCATTTCCATGAGCAAAAGATGTATTCTCATCATCAGGATACTTATTAATTACCGGGCCCTTTAAACCGTTTGCACGATTTTTTAACTGCCCACCTGTGCTTACATAAGATGGGATAAACATCTCTCTTCTTTTGTCTGCAGGATCAAAGGAATCATAAAATTTCCAGGTTGCGGAAAAGGCTTGTGCCCAACCACCGCCTTTTTGTGAAATGCCGGGACAGTCTCCCAAAGTATAGTAGGTCCATACATTCATGTTTCCTTTGGCATCGCTGCCATCTGCAGTTGCATCAACCGATAAAGCAAAAATGGTTTCACTGTTGCGTTCCGTAGCTGTGCTGAACAAAGATCTGTAATTAGATACAAGACTGTATCCAAGTGCCTTTACTTCTCTGGCAGCACCTTCTGCTTTTTGCCAGTTCTTTTCGTTGAGGTACAGACGGGTAAGCACTGTTAATGCAAGTCCTTTATTAAACCTGCCATATACTGACGCATCTTTTGGTAGATTATCGGCTGCGAAACGAAGGTCTGTTGCGGCGGCAGTAACGTAAGCATCTCTTGTAGGACGGGTAAGATCATATTCGGCATCGGTGCCTACTTTTGCAGGATCTAAAATAACAGGCACAGGACCATACATGTGTAGCATGTAATACATCAGCCATCCTCTTGCCATTTTAGCTTCTCCTATCCACAGTTTTTTATTGGCTTCGCTCACCGTAGTTGACTTTTCCAGGTCGCCAATAATTTTTGTAATCCGGGTAATAAATCTTATTTGTTCAAAATGGTTTTTGCTTCTTGACAGTGATTTTAAAAAATCGAAGTTAGCTGTGCTGAAGCTGGTAAAAAAACCGCCCCAGTCAACAAATTTCTCCATGATATCAGTGGGCGCGTCAAACATCTGAACAATGCTGAATTCATAGCCATGGATGGCATACTCCGCCTGGGTACCATTTGTATATTGCCATTTAGCCTGGAAGGGTTTATACACTTCCATAGTGTATGATTCAAAATCGGCTTCTGTTTGCGGGAAGTTGGCCGGTGATAGGGAACCAAGCAATTGAGGCTCGAAGTTCTTCTTGCAGCCACTAAGGAAAAGAACGATGGCTGAAAGGGTTAACAAAAATATTTTTTTCATTATAATAATTTTTTACTGATTAAAAATTTGTTTTTACGCCAAGGGAAAATGTTCTGGCCATAGGATACGGCGCTGGCGCACCTTTTACACCCGCGGTTAACAACTCAGGATCGCCAATTTTATAATTGGTAATGATAAAAGCATTTTGCACGTCTGCGTATATGCGTAGGCTTTTTACATATTTTGCGATAGCGCCTGTATTCATAGTATAACCCAGGGTGATATTGCGGCAGCGGATAAAGTCTGTTTTTTCGAGCCTTGTGTCCACTCCGGCAAATAAACCCAACGCTGATTCATTGTAAGCAACGCCCGGTAACTTTCCTGAAGTATTGCTGGTGGTCCATATATCAGCCTCCTGTTTAATACCGCCTGTGCCTGCTAACAGGTTGGCAGGATCACTCCACTGCATGTTGTAGTTGTAACCATATCCTCCGTACTGAGCATAAAAGAAAACACCCAGATCAAGACTTTTGTAACGGAAAGTATTGCCAAAGCCGATGCTTGCTTTCGGATCAACCCGGTAGCGCACGATATCTTTTTCGTCTAACACTTTATCATTATTGAGATCTGAAAATATGGGAGAGCCCGGCTGCTTGGCTGCTGAAGGCTGCCAGGCAGATGCCGTCTGACCGATTTGTAAAAGACCGTTTGTTTGAAAAACATAAATAGCATTTACAGGGTTCTGTATTTGTGCTCCTTTTGGTAAATCTGTGTTGGGGAAACGTTCTTTCCACGTCCATTTCGAGGTGGAGAAATTTATGATGC
Source organism: uncultured Flavihumibacter sp. (assembly GCA_964242315.1). Classification (GTDB taxonomy): domain Bacteria; phylum Bacteroidota; class Bacteroidia; order Chitinophagales; family Chitinophagaceae; genus JADCRZ01. Next base: position 3,457 of record CAXTDO010000433.1, on the reverse strand, counting down.
TGTTCCATTGAAATGTAGAAGAACGATAATTGGTAGTATTCAGGGCAACCTCAAAACCCTGCCTTACCTGGTGTGCTCCGTTAACCGGTTCTGTTGAAATGAAAGATAAAGAACCCGTATTATTATCTGTTTTTAATATCCTTGTTAAATCATCGCGAAACCATTCGATGGAGCCTGAAACCCTGTCTTTGAATAAACTGAAATCAAGTCCAACATTCTTCATAATCGTTTTAGGCCATTGAAGATTTGGATGATCCAATGCGTTTTGATAATAAGCGGTATAATTGGTAGCGCCATCATTAAAGCTTATTACAAAAGGATCGGGTATGAAAGTGCCGTAAGCAAGGGTGGCGTAATCAAGGTTTCCCACCACACCATAACTGCCCCGGAGTTTCAGCAGGTTAATGGCTGTAACATTTTTCAGGAATGATTCGTTAGAGACTTTCCAGGCAAGGGAAACGCCGGGAAAACCTGCATATTTATTTTGAGGGAAGAAGTTGCTGTAACCGTCGTAACGATACGATAATGCTATAACATATCTGTCAAGCACGTCAAAAGACGCACGTGAGAAAAAAGATCGCTTGTTATCATACGTATTGTAAGAAGAAACATTGAACTCTCTTCCGGAAGATAATGCGGTAGTACCGATAGCATCTTTCATGTCTTTAGCTTCTTCAGTAAATCCATAAGAATCGCGTGGATATTGCCCGATACCCGCAATGGCATCGATGTTTACAATATCAGAAACTGATTTTTTAAAAGAAAGATAGGCTTCCATGGTCTGGTATTGCCTGTAACTCTGACTCAGTGCACCACGTGTTCTGAACTGCTGGTCGTAGAAAGTGGTGGATGGGATAAAGAATTTACGGGTAGCCTGTTCTGTATTATTGCCATACAAAATTTTTCCCGTCAGCATCTTCGGGATGATATTGATATCGAGCGAAAGATTCGCAAAGAGTGAATTGTAATATGTTTTGTCGGATATATCAAGCAGCGATACAGGATTACCGGTAGTGTTGAGCGATGTAAGAGAATATTTACCGGTGTTATCGCGAATGGGAATAGTAGCAGGGTATCCTAAAGCCGCCTGCAAAGCGCCAAAACCCTGTCCGCCGGAGCCGCCTGTTTGCCAGCCCGCAGTGGAGTTTTGATAATTGCTCCTGGAAGCATTCACATTAGTGTTTAACGTAAAGATCTTGGATAGCTTGACAGATAAATTCATTTTACCCGTATATTTTTCCAGCCCTGAATTTTGAACGGTTCCTACCTGGTTAAAATAATTCCCCGAGAAATAGTAAGTAACCTTATCCGTGCCGCCGTTAACACCAATGGTGTGGTTGTCAACACGCCCGTTTCTTAAAACCTGGTCTAACCATTTGGTGCCTTCTCCTGCACTTTGTATCTGTGCATCTGTATAGGGAGCCTGAAATGCTCCGGGCGTAGTAGTGCCAAATGGCGCCATATTATTGGTGAGCAGATACTGATCTTTCCGAAACGAATTGTAGTATTTCATATACTCCGAAGCAGTAAGAGGCTCGAAATACGACATGTTATTCACCCATGAATGACTGCCGTCATAATTAACGCTCGACCGTCCGGCCGTTCCTTTTTTAGTGGTGATGAAAATAACCCCGTTAGCAGCGGCTACGCCGTATATGGAGGCACTCGCATCTTTCAATACTTCAATTGATTCAATATCGGCCGGATTAAGTCCGGCAAAACCGCCTCTCCGTACACCATTCAGTTCACCCCGTGTAATGTTACCTACGCCTGGTTCCAGACCTTCGTAGGGCATCGTTACCCCGTCAACAACAATTAACGGATTGCCACGTCCCCGGATCGCAAGATTGATGTTTCCACCCGGTTCAGCACTTTGCTGCACCACCCGCAAACCTGCAGCACGCCCAAAAAGCAGTTGCGCTACTGAATTATTAGCCGCTGAAGGCACATTTTTAGGATCAACTTTAGCTATAGATAAAGTGAGGTTTTTACGGGAAGTGGTTCCATAACCTACTACCACTACATCATTCATGCTGTTATCGGCCGTACTTAGTGTCAAGTTGACAGTTCCGGTACCCGCCTTTACTTCCTGGGGCGTGAAGCCAACATAAGAAGCAATCAACACATCATCAGGCCTGGCATTGATTGTGAAGGCGCCGTTTGCATCCGTTACAACAGACGTTTTCTTTCCCTTAATAGAGATGGTAGCTCCGCTTAGGGGATCACCGGTAGCAGTTCTTAAAGTTCCTTTAATGGTTTCCTGCGCAAACGCACTCATACTTAGAAAGAGGTAAGTAACAGTGGCTATGGCAAACCGCCTCAATAGCTTGTTCATTTTCATTGCTTGCATTTTTAGTTGATGGATTATTATTTATCTGAAAAGCAGCGGCTTGAAAAAGAGCAGGAGTTTGGCCATTTTAAGCAAGCAATGCTTTGTCATTTCTAAATGCAAAGTAGATGTATGAGTACGAAAGGGCTTATTCAAACGTTCATACTTTTGGTTCAAATCACCTGATTTTAAGGCCAGGGAGCTTAAAATGAACTATCTTTCATCTTTATCGATTGCTCCAGGTGTTGCATGAGTTTTTATTTTAAATATTATAGCGTCTCTGTTTGGATGATGCTGCTTTTCCCGATCCTTTGCTTTGCACAAAGCCCCAAACTGCTTTTTAAACACATTTCTACTGACCAGGGATTATCGAACAGTACCATAGAAACTATATTCCAGGATAGCCGGGGTTTTATGTGGTTTGGTACCCGGGATGGACTGAACCGGTATGATGGATACCAGATAGCCGTTTACCGGTACGATGCAAAAGACTCCAACAGCATCAGCGACAATTATATCAGGTGTATGTACGAAGACCGGAACCATACCATCTGGGTAGGGACCATCAACGGGCTCAACGCCCTGGACGTGACAAAAAATCAGTTCACCCGCTACAAGCATCAGTCGGCTGATTCCACAACTATTTCCAGCAACCAGATAACTGCTATCAGGGAAGACAAAAACGGAACTATATGGATAGGAACTTTTGGAGGTGGCCTGAACAGGTTGCTTCCTCAAAATAAATCATTCACTACTTTGCGCCATGCTGCAAGCCCCAATAGTTTGAGCGACGACCGTGTAAATGCAATCTTTGAAGACAGCAGTGGCAAATTATGGGTTGGAACAGAAAAAGGTGTTGATTTTTTTCAGCCGCAAAAACAGCAGTTTCAATTTTTTCAAACACCTGACCACAACGGCATCAGGAATATAGCCGGAGACAGAGCAGGCAACCTATGGCTTGGCACGGAGGAAAAAGGGCTTCTGAAATTTCATCCGCAGCAAGGGACGTTTTATGCCTACCAACATAAACAGACTGATTACACGAGCCTTGGCTCCGACCAGGTAAGAAGCGTGCTCATCAGTAAAAAAGGCGCTATCTGGGTGGGTGGTATCAACGGCGGACTGAAT
>CAXTDO010000432.1:0-5820 GCA_964242315.1 uncultured Flavihumibacter sp. | reverse complement strand
ACCTTAAACTTGATTCCTTGAGTATGAACTTCACTTTTCAAGATGCTTTCCTTTAGCTTTTTAAACCCGGCATTATTCTTTTCCACATATTCAAAATGCCCGTATAGTGAAAGGTTCTCTTCCGTATCCAGAGCAAGCTCTGTTGAAAACAATATGATGTGAATCTGAGGATCACTGGTGCGGATACGCTTTAAAGTGTTTAAGCCGCTGAGTTCACCACCCAGGTTATTGTCCAGCACAATTAAATCTGCTTTGCTACCGGCCAACTCTTCCAGGCAATCCTCGCCATTTGTAAAAAAATGTATTTCGGTGCTGATAGATTCCAATTGTTTAGCGATCAACTGCTGGTAGAAAAGGTTGTCTTCAACTACAATAATGCAAAGTTTCTTGATATATTTCATGCTTTCCCGTGTGTTTGTACGAGAGTAGGAGGAAATATCATGCCTGTTGGCTTTAAGGCTTTTAACTAGTTAACTATCAGACAATTAAATATACACTTCTTTCAAAAAAAACTCCCAGATTGGGAGTAAATTTATAGTTTGGGAATCAATTTCTGTCGTTTGAAAATTCCCAAAAATGTACTATTCAAAATTCAACAATCAATAAACAATGTTCAATATATTGCTTAATTAAGAATTGGATATTGATTGTTGAATATTGAATATTTCTTAGAACTACAACGTGGTTGTTATAGCAAATCCTTTTTTAGCTGGTCGATACATTTGCCGACGACGTCATTTATGCGGGAAACCATTGCAGGGATATTTTCGAGAGATTCTTTTGTTTTAGCAGTTTGCTCAACTAAACGTATATCCTGTCCGATGGAATGGATTCCCATAGAATCAAGTGTAGATTTTAATTTGTGTGCCGCCTTACTCACGAAATCCCAATTCTTATTTTGCAATGCTACATTCAATTCTTTCAGGTTCGACGGAACAGTATCTATAAAGAGTTCCACCATTGTTTGAACAAATTCTTCGTCACCACCGGAAATGTCAATGATCGTAGTCAGGTCATATAATTTTTGGCTAGATACAGGAGCAGGTTCACTAAATTCATTGGTTTTCATTTGGATAGAATTTATTTTATCATTTTTAAGATTTGCAGCTATTACCTGAAACAGTTTTAATTCGGATAATGGTTTCGACAAATAATCATTCATGCCGGCAGCAATATATTTTTCACTGTCAGCATGTAAAGAGTTTCCCGTTAACGCAATTATAGGAAGATGGGCTTTTGCCGGATCGTTCATCATACGAATCTGCCTGGTAGCTTCAATGCCGTTCATTTCCGGCATTTGAATATCCATTAAAACAAGGTCGTAATCGTTTTGCTGCACCATAGATATTGCCTGGCTGCCGTTATCTGCCGTACTCACTTCAAAGCCCCAGGATTCCATAATATGGCGGGCAATAAACTGATTGAGTTCCATATCTTCCACTACCAGTATTTTCTTCTTACCTAAAGCTGAGTAATTCACTTCCTGTTGGCCTTCGTCAGACATACTGCTTTCATCACTGATTAAGTATGGAATTGTAACGGTGAAAACAGAACCGACACGCTCTTCACTTGTAACACTCAGAGTGCCGTCCTGCATCTCAAGCAGGTTTTTACAGATGCTTAGTCCCAGGCCTGTTCCTCCATACTTTCGCGTTATGGTAGAATTCGCCTGAACAAAAGGTTCAAAAATTTTATTGATGATATGCTCGCTAATACCAATCCCGGTATCTTTTATACTGTATTCAATGGTGGCGATATCATATACAATGGAAAAAATGCGGGTAGTGATAACAATGCGTCCCTGCGCGGTGAATTTAAGCGCATTGTTCAGAAGATTGTTTAATACCTGATTTAACCGGAACGGGTCTCCTATCACTATCAGGTCGCCCGGGATATTATTTTGGTAAATTGTTGCCAGTCCTTTTTCCTCGGCACGGTAAATAAAGGATTGAACGATATTGGAAATTTTATCAACAATTTTAAAAGGCAGCTTCTCCAATTGCAGTTTGCCGGCAACAATTTTTTCCAGGTCAAGCACATCATTAACAATAACCAGCAGGTTGTTAGCAGAATCCTGGATCAGTTTTAAAAAATTATGCTGCCTGTCGTTCAGGGCAGTTTTTCCTAACAGCGTAGCGATGCCCAGGATGCCGTTCATGGGAGTTCTTATTTCATGGCTGAAGTTTGCAAGAAAGTTGTGTTTGTCCTGCGCGGATGCTTCCGTGTTGCTGATTTCATCTATCAACTTTTCTTCATGAACAATTCGTTGAGTAATATCCTGTGCCAAACAAATGATTCGGATATCGTTATCTTCCTCTTCTGTTTGAATGTCGGCAAGCAGGTACCTTCTTTCCGCCGATTTAGTTATTAAACATAAAACACCCTGCTTTTGCTCCTTATTTTTTAAAGCAGGCAGGTAAGTATCTAAGAATTCCAGTTGTTCCTTTTCAGGCATAAAATCAGAAAAATACTTTTCGATAAGTTCTTTTTCATTATACTCCAGCAACTTACAGGTTGCCGGATTTACTGAAACTATTTTTGCTGCCCTGTCCAATAAGCAAATAAGCACCTGGCCATTAATGATCAGATTTTTACAATATTTCTCAAGGCGGTAATGGTTTACATTCATTACCTTTTCCTCAACGGCTTCCGGCTTCACCGGGTTTTTGTGTACATTTTTGCCTGAGGTTTTGCCCTTTTTAGCAATTCCGTTCTTTATTGTTTTTGTTTCAGCCATGGCCCATAGGATACTTTATAATTTTAGCACTATTGCTATTAGGCAATTATTAATAATTACCTGCAATGCTTGGCACTAAGTCAACTCCAGTTCTTCATTTTTTAACATGCGGTAAATGGTAGACTTGCCGATATCTAATTTTTTAGCTACCAGCAGTACATCAGAATCATATTTATTCAGGTAGTGCTGGATGATCATATTGTTATATTCTTTAAGGGATGTTTCATTGCTTAACAGGTTCGAAATAGACCCTGAGCTGTTGAATGTGATATGTGATGCCTCAATAGTTTCATTATCGGCCATAACAACGGATAACTCCATCATTGATTTTAATTCTCTCACGTTGCCGGGATACGAATAATGCAGCAGCCTTTGCTGGGCATCGGCTGAAAATATTTTTTTGGCAAGCCTGTTTTCTTTACAAAAATGATCGGTGTAATGCTTGGCCAGAATTAATATGTCACTGCCCCTGTCGCGCAAGGGTGGCAGCTCAATCGGCAGGCCAATTAAGCGATAGTATAAATCTTCGCGAAAGCGTTTATTTTTAACTTCTTCCAGTAGATTTTTATGTGTAGCCACAATGATGCGTGCATTTATTGGTATCACCCCATTGCCGCCTACACGGGTGATTTCTTTTTCCTGTAATACGCGAAGCAGCTTGGCCTGCAGATTAATATCAAGTTCCCCTATTTCATCCAGGAATAAAGTTCCTTTATCAGCTTCCTCAAATTTTCCGATTCGCCTGGTTACCGCTCCGGTAAAGGAGCCTTTTTCATGTCCGAATAGTTCGCTTTCAATAAGTTCTCTGGGGATAGCGGCTACATTCACTGCTACAAAAGGCATCTTATGCCGGTCAGAGTTATAGTGGATCGCTTTTGAAACTACTTCTTTACCTGTACCTGTTTCACCGGTAACGGATACGGTGATATTTGTTTTACAGGCTTTTTCCATCAGCGCGTAGATCTTTTTAATGGCATCGCTTTTTCCAAGGATCATTTGTGAGAAGTCGTACTTGTGACCTACTTCTGTTCGAAGCTCTTCCACTTCCTGTTTTAATCCGGCAATTTCCCTTAAATGCAGGATTGCATTCCACAGGCGGTCTTTTGTGTCGTCGTCTTTTACTATATAATCGAAAGCGCCATTTTTTAATAGATTGATAGCGGTACCCACATCTTCCTGTCCGGAGATCATTACAACCTGTATGTTGCGGCTAAAATCTTTGATCCGTTTCAGTACAGCGGCGCCATTGCCATCGGGCATTGAATAATCAAGTGTAACAACATCAGGATTTTCGTGAAGGCGGGAGAAAAATTCTTTGGTAGAATCGAAACGCTTTACTTCATATTCCGGGTTCAGCGACAGGTAGTGGTATAACATGGAGCCATACCATACATCATCTTCTAATATAAAAATCTTAAATGCATTTTTTTTCATACAGGTTACGGATATTGGATATAATAGGGTTAAGGAATCGTTCAACGTTATTCCCAATTATAGAACGTTTCCAATTATAGAATATTACAAAGGTGCTTGTGAGAAGTTAGATAATTAGGTACTAACTCTTAGGTATGAGGTATGGGGTATGAAGTAAAACCTCCAAAGGGTGATAGGATTATAGAATATGACAGTATAAATAAACCGGAACCCCGAAGGGGTGGCATTATCGCGAAGAATAATGTCACCTCTTCGGGATTTTACCTCATACCCCATACCTCATACCCCATACCTGATACTGATAACTTTAACTTTAAACCTGCAACTTTAAACTTTGAACTATCTTCTAACCACTATTTTTGTAGCTAAATCGTTCATTACCACTTAATGAAAAAAGGCATATTATACGTTCTTGCTTTATTGCTGACTTTTAAAATCATGTTTCTTAGTTCGGGGTGCGCTAATATTATTCCTCCAACAGGCGGGCCCAGGGATACTTTACCTCCGGTGTTGCTAAAAGTAACTCCCAACGACTCTTCCCTTAATTTCACTGAAAAAAGGATCAGCTTTTATTTTGATGAATATGTAGATCTGCAAAACATCCAGGAAAACCTTATAGTATCGCCTACTTTAAAAACCATTCCCGCTGTTGAATTTAAACTTCATAGTGTAACAGTTCGTATAAAAGATACGCTCGATGCCAATACCACCTATTCCCTCAACTTTGGTAATGCCATCCGCGACATTAATGAGGGTAATGAACTGAAAAATTATACCTACGTTTTTTCTACCGGCTCCACACTGGATAACAGGCAGTTTTCCGGCCATGTGATGCTGGCAGAATCAGGAAAAGTAGACAGCACTTTGTTTGTTTTATTGCATCGCAAAAGCGATGATTCGGCGGTAGTGAAAGAACGTCCGCGTTATTACGCGAAACTTACCGGTAAGGGAGACTTTACTTTTAAAAACCTGCCTGCTGGAACTTTTTATTTGTATGCCCTTAAAGATGAGGGTGGTAACCGGCGGTATCTATCCAATTCGCAGTTATTTGCTTTTGCTGAAAAACCGATTGTTATCAGTGAAAAAACTCCACCTGATACGCTATATGCTTACATTGAAGCCATTGAGCCTCCTAAACCAACGCCCAAACCTGTTGCTGTTAAACCAAAAGGTACGGTAGACAGAAGGTTGGTAGTACAAACCAACCTCGATGGTTCCCGGCAGGATTTGCTAGGCATGTTCAACCTTCAGTTTGCATCCCCGCTTAAAAGTTTCGATACTACTAAAATTGTTTTTGCCGATTACCGGTTTCAGCCACTGAAATATGAATCCTTTTCTCATGACTCCGTGTTTCAGAAATTCACACTTAAATATAGCTGGCAGCCAGACAGTACCTACAACCTGATACTGGATAAAAATTTTGCAGAGGATAGTCTGGGCAGGAAGCTTCTTAAAACGGATACCATTACATTTAAAGCGAAAAAAATATCAGACTATGCAAGCCTCAGGCTTCGTTTTCCGAGGCTGAATCTTAGCCAAAACCCGGTATTGCAATTTGTACAATCAGACAAAGTAGTAGACTCCACTGTGATGAATTCAAGGGAATTTGTCAGTAAGATGTTCAGGCCGGGAGACTATGAGTTACGCAT
>CAXTDO010000431.1:1421-5837 GCA_964242315.1 uncultured Flavihumibacter sp. | reverse complement strand
ATCCATCGTTCAATATCCGACTGACTAAAATTATGGATAGATGATTTAACCTGTGGACACTTTAGCTGCCCAGCCTTGTCTTCCCAGACTATATCAACTTTCTCATTATCAGTCTTTGGTTCAACTGTCACGTATTCCCAAGAGGGTTCAGTCAGCGATTTTATTACACTTATGATTGTCTGGTATGTAAAGCCCCTAATGGCTGCCTGGCCACTCATAGCATGTTTTTTGAATAACTTATTACAAGCAAGTAAGATAGGCGAAAACTTTGAAGGGATGAACACCAAAATAAAACACCATCTTCTATAAATAATCTATCATTTTAAACATCTAAAAAACCTTAAAAATGCAAACGCCATTGATCTATACAACTAATTATCTATCGGGCTTGGTAAAGAAACAACAAGATTTGGTATCATTCATTACCGAATGAAGCAAATATGGATGATAATTTCTAACCTAAAGAGCTAAGGTTGACCTTATCAAGAAATTCAAGATATAAGGAACTTCACTTAATGCAAATGCTAGATTACACTCCCCTTCGCAAATCAAATTAACCCTTTATGCCTTTGGTTTTTTTTACATTTCTTCTTAAACTCATTCGGCAAGTAATTCCACTGCTGTTCTGGTTTCATCAACTCGTGTAAAACTTTATCCAGCTCAAGGATCTTTTGCTTTTGGTGGTTTGAATAATGCTCATGCTGGATAAATCCATTAGGAGTCTCTTGGAACTTGAGTGCCATGGATTGACCTTGTTTCAATTCAAGATCTGTTAAACACCTTTCAACTATCCCTTTAGCACTGTATTGCTTTCCAAGATCACTCCCGTTAAAGACACATTTTGTCCTGTGGTCAACATATGTAATGCCATAAATAACACCTTCATCATTCTGCCTGATAACAGCATTGATCTGCCCTTTCTGCAAAGATTTTATTAATTCTGTTATTGGTTGACTTCTTTTAATTAATGCAAAATCAATAGCAACCTTTACCCTTTGCTTGTGTTGCTGCCTCCTTACATCGTTTATCACAAACTTCTTTTCCAGGTTATTCAGTGTTGGTTTGTTATAGAAAGCACTTGCCTTTATGGGTACACCAATCTTGTTACCATTATCATCAAGCACCCGGTAAACGAGACCACGCTTTTGAAATGTTCTTGAATCTTCGGTGCCCCGGTCTGCCACAACATTATAGAGCTTTAACACTGCATTCAGTTCATGTAGCGAAGTATATTTATAAGCATCAATAACAAAATCTAATACATTAGAAATGGCCTTCTTTGTTTCTACTTGTCCGTATTTTACTCTTTGCGCACTTACCGGAGATACTTCCTGCTTTTGCTGCTGTTTTTTACTTTCTGCCTGCACCAGTTTAAATTCAAGTTCAATTTCTTTCCTTGCTTTTTCGGATTGGTTGCGGCCTATGTTGTGCAGCTCAATCCGTTTGCTGTTTTCCCGAATGTTTGTAGTGACAATGTGAATATGAGGATGGCCGGCATCATAATGCTGGTAAACAAGGTATGGCTGCTCGCAAAAACCTATCTTATCGATATAGGTACTGGCTACCTGTTGTAGTTTTTCCTTTTCCAGTTTTTCACTGGTATCAAAATTCAGAGAAATATGAACAGCGTTTGTTTTTACATTCTCATTCCTTTGCTGCAATAATTCAAAACGCTTCAGTTTATTACTAAAAGTAAGTGCGTTCATATCCCTTCCAAAATAAACCGCATCTATTAACACAGCTTTACTTTGCAGCACCTTTTGTTCATTATAATTAACCATACGTGCTATGCTTTTACCTGCGCTTATTCTTGCAACCATTTCTCTGATAGTTTAGATACGATTTCCAGTAACCTTTCAACCTTGTCACCTACTTCCAGAATGTGTGTATCAACCTTAAAAGAATGAAACAGCTTTTAAGTGGAATCTGTAACACTGTTGAAATAGCGGGTTATCTGGTTAATGTTTATACCAATGGCTTTTAGTTCCTTTCGGATAGCACTCAGTTCCTCCATTTGCTGATGAAAAGTTTCATCAATAGCGAAAACTTTTACAGGCCTGTTATAAAGAATATTGCGGACCAGTTCGCTCATTGTATGGCACCTGGTTTTGTCTAGCAGTTCACTTAGTTCCCGGAACTTTTGGTCGTTGACTCTTGTCTTGATTTCATACCTTAAATTTTTCTTTTCACCCGCCTTTTCGCGTGACATAGACTATGAATTTTATCAGGTACTGACAAAATAGCCCGAGTTCCGAGGGCTATTGTTTTCTCCCCGACTGACTCCGGAAGAAAGGGGCCAGATTTTTTGTGCACAAAAATACATCTGGCCAGTTGCAATGTTAGGCAACTTCTTTTCCTTCCGGCGTCTTTGGAACTTTGGAGATTTTTCATCATTTGATCTTTCAGTTTCTTCGAACTGAAAAGATGAATGCTGATGAAAAGAAAATTAATGCGAGATTTTTTCTGTATTACCAGGAATGGACTTGCTGTTCCTGATCAGCTCTTCAATGTCTTGCCAAAGGAAATACCTCCTTGATTCGATCTTAATGGATTTGAGCTTTCCCTGCTTCAGCCACTCGTAGACAGTAGGCTTGGATACCTGGAAAAGCGCACAAACTTCCTTGGCTTTTAAGAGCTTCTTCTGCGGAAGGTTTTCCGCTAAAGTTTGTTTTGAAGTGGAACCAGTTTTCTGTTCTACAACTTCTTCGATGATTGTCTTCAATTTGCGCCAGTATTCTGACGGCTCCATTGGAAATAACATTTGCACATTTTCCATACTTCACAATTTTAAGTAGTAAAATTAAGTGAAGTAGCGTCAGCGAACCTCATCATAATATGATGAGGTTCCATTAAAGATAAGCTCTGGTTTTATTTCAAGTGTTGGCAGGTGATGATCCAACTGTTGCATGTTTTGCAACAGTTTACTTTTTGCTAAGTTTTTTCCTGGTCTGCGTCTATGCAAGTATTCAATTTCGCTGCCCTGAAAATCCGTTCTTAAATACTTAACCGGACAATTATTATTCCATGCTAGTTTTTAAGGTTAATCAGGTTCACCACTACTTTTATCATCATGTCTTTTTCTTCCGGCTTACTTTCCGCTATCATTAAGGTTAGCGCTACTAAAGCGTTATCAGCTATACGTTTTGAACCATCTGACCGGTACAGTATATCATTCTTTTCCAGGAACCACACAAATAGGAAGGCTGCTATGCGTTTATTACCATCTGAAAAAGAATGGTTCTTGATAACAAAATAAAGCAGATTGGCGGCTTTTTCTTCCACGCTGGGATAAAGGTCTTCCTCACCGAAAGTCTGATAAATAGCAGCCAGTGAACCCTGAAAAGAATCATCCTTTTCATTGCCAAAAAGAGCGCTTCCGCCGAACTTATCCTTTAATCCCTTAATAGCAGCCATGGCAGCCGGATAAGTGATTTGGAATATCGCTTGTGAAGTAGTGTTATGAATCTGCAATACTTGATGGTCATATTGATCGAGTACATCCAGGGCATAGGTATAATCGGTTACTATTCTCAATAATCCAGTTGCTTCATCAGAGCTTAATGCCTTGTTTGCTATTACATTGCCCAGCAGCTTTACAGTTTGTTTAAGGTCATCCAATTGGCGGGACTCTTCCTGAAAACGTTTCTGGTCAATTGCATACCCCTTTGTCAGGTATTCCCTTATAACTTTGTTCGCCCAAATGCGAAATTGTGTGCCAGTTTGTGACTTTACCCGGTACCCTACAGAAATTATTACATCTAACGAATAGTATTCTACAGACCTTTTTACAGTTCTTTTTCCTTCCATTCGAACTGTCAAGGATTCCTTGACAGTTGCATTCCGATCTAACTCCCCTTCTCTAAAAAGATTGGAAATATGTAGACTAATATTCTGCTTGGTCTGATGAAATAAAGCTACCATCTGTGACTGGTTAAGCCATACCGTTTCCTGTTCTAACTTAACTTCAATTGAAGCTTTGTCATCTGGTGTTTGATATATTACAATCTGACTGTTTTCCATACTTACATCTTTTTAAGTGAAAGTCGAGCATCCAACTTCCGAAGAAAACTCGGTAGTTGGAATAGCAAAAACATTCGCACTAACTACCCTTTTAAAATACTCTTCTGCAAATACCTGTTTACATATTCATCCACATCAAAAACCTCTTTGTTCTTGTCCTTTTCCAACCACTTCAATACATCAACTTTCTTAAATTTATACAACTTGCCAACTTTTAAAAAGGGGATTTTACCCTTATTGCAGGCTGCGTAGACCACTGCCGTTTCCACTTTCAGGAATTCGGCGACATCTTTTACATTCATTAAAGCACCATCATCATCAATACCGTTTTTTGGTTGACTGCCTAAAAAATCCATCAGCATCATTTTAACCTGGTGTACTTCTTTTTCAATATCC
>CAXTDO010000431.1:0-1411 GCA_964242315.1 uncultured Flavihumibacter sp. | reverse complement strand
CTATAGTCCTGTTTGATCCTGCTTTCATAAGCTGGTAATTGAAAGAATTTTAAATAGAAAGCTTGTGTGCCGCTGTTACCTTGTTCCTGTCAGGCACTTTACTGTAAAGCTGGGTTGTCTTTACATGTTTATGGTTAAGCATTTTACTGATGATATAAATGTCTTCATCCTTTGCCACCAGTTGTGTAGCATATGTATGACGGAAACAATGAAAAGCGATCTTCTTTGTAATGCCGGCCATCTGGCACCAGGTTCTTAATTTGTCCCGGGTTCTTGAATAGTTTAAATCAGGAAATACCAGATCATTATGACCTTTTCTTTTTCCAAGCAGGTCAACTGCCTGTTGACTGATAAAATGTTTTACCGGACGTTTGGGCTTTGGATCTATGAAATAAAAGTACCAGGATGCAAGATCATTCGAATACTCCAACTCGTTCCATCTTAATGACTTTATCGCTCCAAAACGAAGGCCGGTTAAAATTGCAAACATCAAAGCGCGGTAAACTGTATCATCATCAATTGTATGCAGCTTTAATTTTTCAATCTCTTCACCAGTTAAGTACTGCCTGGCTACTTCCACATTTTTGATACGTTCAACTTTTAACGTTGGATTGCTGACAAGATAGTTTTGAATAAAAGCTTTCTCCACTACGTTGCAGAACTTGTCGTAATAGGAAGCTGCTGTATTCCTGTCATGGTTTAATGTTTTAGAACGTAGTGAATGGGTAGTCAGCAAATATTCTTTGAACCGTTCCAGGAAAAATTCATCAATAGCACGAAACTTTACATGGTCACCTGCAAAACGCTGGAGGAATTTTAGGGCGCTTTTATAATGCTCTACGTTTTTATCTGATCTTGCTTTGTTGTGCACGTAGTCCCTTGCAAAAAGTGAAAAGTCGCCTTCCAGTACATCTTTATTGTACAAGTTGTTTTCATCCAGCATCAATGACTTCATTCGCTTTATAAATATCTTCTCAGCAATTTCCCTGTTCAGTTCATTCTGCTTCTTTTCAAATGCGGTTTTTGGATCGGGCTGAATATATAATTTCAGGAACTCCCTACGTGTGTGGATTTTCTTTTGAGGGTTCCAGACAGGGGGATAGTAATCAATATACAAACTGATCTTTCCGTTAGTCAACTTCTTTTCCCTTATTTTACCTCTCATATATTACCGTATTTAGAAGTCAAATAATTGATAACAGCATCTTTTTTGAACAGCAACCGTTTGCCGATTTTAACCCTCGGAAAAGCCGGGTCTTTGATTAACCGGAATATTGTCCGTTCGCTTAATCCGGTTACTGCTGAAAGGCCATTTGTTCCTACCATTTCTGCTGAACTGTTTGCGGAAGCACTCCTAATCTGTTGCTTGCCTTCTGATAACTGCCGCTCTGTATCAGTATGCGACACTTCT
>CAXTDO010000430.1:0-5837 GCA_964242315.1 uncultured Flavihumibacter sp. | reverse complement strand
GGTCTTTGTTCGGGGTCTCCTGCATGTCATCAGTTATTTTTTGGTGTTTGGCATGAAAAATATCTGCATCATTTCTTGCATCTTCCAATAATTTATCCTTTTCTACTTTGGTTTCAGCAATTGCTTTATCCATTAGTTCTTTCTTTTGCTGGTCAAACTGTTTATTTTTTTCAGTAAATTCATCCTGTTCCTTTCTGGCTTCTTCCTTTTTAGCTTCTGCGTCTTCTAGCTTCGCTACAATCTTTTTCTCTCGCTCGTCAATTGCATCGAGCACCGGTTTGTATAAAAACTTTTTTAACAACCACACCAGAATGAGGAAATTAATTATCTGAGCAATTACAGTGAACCAGTTAATTTTCATTTGGTCATATTGGTTTTATTGTTGCCTGCATATAATTCGCACGAACTAATAAATTTTAATAATAGCTGATTGCATTTATGTTATTTTGCAATGATGTGGTTCCAGAACGGATTGGCGAAGATTAGAATCATGGAAACGACAAAACAATAAATGGCCGTTGATTCTATCATAGCTAACCCAACAAATAATGTTCTTGTAATGGTTGACGATGCATCGGGTTGCTGGGCTAATGAGCTTAATGCTGATGCTACTGCCTTACCTTCGCTTAAAGCCGGAAACATAGTGCCGATACCCGTTGTAAAGCCGGCAGTAACGATTGATGCAATTGCGATTGTTGTTGTACTATCCATGATTAACCTCTTTATACGTTTTCTATAACTAAATCAATTTTCTTTAGTTTTTTAGCTTTAACCTGCAGCGCTCCTGCTATATAAACCGTTGCCAAAATGCTGAAAATATAAGCCTGTACCATACCAGTTAATAAGCCAAGCACATTCATTATGACAGGGAAGATAAAAGGTGAAATGGTTAACAGGATGGCTACAATCATTCCGCCGCTCATGATGTTACCAAAGAGCCTGACTGCCAAAGCCAGTGTTCTGGTTATTTCCCCAATAAGGTTAAAGGGCAACATTATCCAGGTTGGCTGCAAATAGGTTTTAAGATAGCCGCTAATGCCACCTTCTTTGATTCCAAAGAATGGTACGGCAAGGAATACCGCAATAGCCAATGCTGTGGTGGTGGACAGCGAAGCTGTTGGTGGTTCATAGCCTGGAAAAATGATGCATAAATTAGAAATGCCGATAAACAAAAATAATGTGCCGATAAAGCCGATATATTTTTCCGGATTGCCTAAACCCACTTCTTTGATTTGATCGTTAATAGTGGTTACAATCATTTCCAAAACACATTGCCATCGGGTAATGTGAAGAGTTGTCTGTAGTTTGCGGGTAATCAATTTTGCAGTAATAACTAATACGAGCATGATTGCCCAGGTAGTAACAATGGTAAGATTAATAGTAATAAAACCATGCTGCCAAAAAATAGTTTCATCGGGACTAAGTTCCATAATTAGCCTCCTTTTTTACCGTTATTTTTTTCGGACTGGTAAGATGAATGATAATGTAGCGTGCTACAATGAAACCAATTAACGCAGTCAAAAGCGCTCGCCAGTTTCCTGAACTAATAAAAAAGAATCCAGTCAATACAGCGGCTAGTCTAAGAATAAAACTGCCTAATATTAAGAGAGCCGGATTTTTTAAAGCGACGGTTCTTTTAACAGTAAGCCATAGTCCGCCAAAGAATAATGTACCCAGAGCTACACCTTCTATAAAGATTATTATTATACTCAACGTTTCATTCATTGTCTTTGTTTTTATCCTGGTGCATTTCCTTATCTTCCTTATCCACCCAATACCATGCAACCGCACTGCCTGTAATCAATCCTGCAATTAACAATGTTAAGGTCCATGAAAAAGATTGAGGGTATCTCTTGTCAAGCCAAACACCACTAAATGCCCCTAATAACGCAGGAACTACAACTGACCAGCCAACCATACCCATCATACCCAAACCAAACCATACGTGGTTTTTGTGTTCCATCGCTTTCATTTTTCTTTTTTCCTTTTTTTCAATTTGTTTGCTGAATGAATACGCTTCTTTTTTTACAAGTGGCTTCATCTTATTATTTTTGAAATTTTTCCAGTCTAAGCATAAGACTGTTTTCCATTTTTACCATGACGGCACGTACATTCTTTTCATTCTCATCAAGTTCCTTAAAATCCTTTTCAACCAGTTCGTGCAGCTTGCCGAGATCTGAACCACCAATGGCATTGCGAACCGATACCATTACTTCTGTTCCGGATTTTACTAATATGCCCTCGTCTAAAGCTATATAAGTTATTGCTCCTGTTGTTGTTTCATATGTAAAGATGCCGGGTACCATTGCGGCTACACAGTCTAATCGCTGAGGGAGCAAACCGTACTGTCCACCGCTAGTTTCCGCTACGATGCGTTTTACATTCTTCACTTCCAAAAAAACTTTAAACGGAAGCAATATTTTTAGCGTCATTGTTAACTCTTCCATCGTTTATTTATTCAATTGTTTAATCTTATTATTAGTGTCTAACAATAGTACTATGGCACTTCGCTTAATAAATACCAAATAGCATAAAAGCTTTTCTGCCTAACGCAGATACAAAATCACTTTTTTTCTTCAACTGTATTTCCAGCCTTTTGCCTCACTTCATCAATATTGCCAATCATATAAAATGCACTTTCGGGCAGATCCTTAAATTCATCTGCGAGTATGTGTTCGCAACCATCAAGGGAATCTTTTAAACTGACTTCTTTTCCTTTGATGCCACTAAATTGCTCGGTGGCAAAAAAAGGCTGTGTGAAAAACCTTTCTAACCGCCTTGCGCGGTTTACCACGTTTCGGTCTGCAGCAGACAATTGCTCCAAACCCAACATGGCAATAATATCTTTTAGCTCATTATATTCAGCCAGTGTTTGCCTTATTTTCTGCGCAAGGTTGTAATGCCTTTCGCCTATGATACCTGGTGTTGACATTTTCGAATTCGACTGCAGCAAATCAATAGAAGGATACAAGCCTTCACCAGCTTTTTTGCGTGACAAGGTTATGGATGCAGATAGATGCGAAAAAGTATGAACCGCTGCGGGGTCGGTTAAATCATCGGCAGGCACATACACTGCCTGAATGGAAGTGATAGCGCCTGTATCGGTATTGGCTATACGCTCTTCCAGCTTTGACAACTCGGTACCCATGGTAGGCTGATAACCAAGGCGTGAAGGCATTTGCCCCATCAATCCACTCACTTCCATACCCGCCTGTATGAACCTGAAAATATTATCAATAAGTAATAATACGTCCCGGCGTTCATCATCACGAAAATATTCTGCCATTGTTAACGCTGCATGACCTATACGAAACCTTGCACCTGGTGGCTCATTCATTTGTCCGAACAGCATCACCATATTTTTCAGCAGTCCGGCTTCCTTCATATCGTGGTACAACTCTTGTCCTTCACGGCAACGTTCTCCAATACCGCAAAACATGCTAACGCCTTTGTTATGTCCTACCATATTATGAATCATCTCGGTAAGCAAAATGGTTTTACCAACACCTGCACCTCCAAATAAACCGGCTTTGCCACCACGTTCCAATGGAATGAGCACATCTATGGCTTTTATACCTGTTATAAATACTTCTGATTTGGTTGAACGCTTCATTAAGGGCGGTGGAGGCTGGTTAATTTTCCGCTGTTCCATTTCTCCTAGTAGATCACCCTTATCAATAGTATTCCCAAACACGTCAAACATTCTTCCCAGAATATTTTTGCCTACTGGTACAGTAAGTTCCTTACCATCCGTTTCTGCAATCATGCCTCTTGATAATCCCTGTGTTGGGTTGAGGGCAATACATCTAACTCTATGATTGTCCAGTTGTGTTAAAACTTCAATTGCAATTTCCCTATCCTTTCCTGTACGTAGCAATGTGTATACGGAGGGTATTTTATTTTCAAATTCAACATCAACTACGCTACCACGAATGGAAATAATTTTACCATTGTGTAGAGAAATATTTTTATCTTTTGTAATAGCTCCCATTTTAGCCTTTTAAGCGCTTTATTTTAAAGCAGGAAAAATTCTTAGACTGCTTTGAGAACTAAGAATGGTTACCTACACAATATTGATTTGCCTGCCTCTTTAAACATATAGGCTTGTCTTACCCGATGAATATTAAAGAAAATCAGGAAAACCAAGGCAAGGAACAAAGGTCCTACTCGTTTGCCGGGCAGATGTTATACAACTTTGATATTATGTTGCATAATTTACGTTTTTAGGCTGTTGGTTGATATATAATTCCCGCTTCAATCAGGCGTCCTAATAGAAGTAGTGTAAGTGCATTTCTACTGTTTAATCTTCATAACCGCTTTTTATTAAGGTAGAAATCATTTTAAATTGCTCTTTGGCATAGAAGCACTGCCTGGCGTGGGCGGGTATAACTATGCCTTCTCCTAATCCAAGCTTATAAATCTTATCATTGATGCTTACTTCTGCTGCCCCATCAATTATTTGGATGAATGTATCGAATGGGAGGGTTTTTTCTGATAGTTCTTCCCCGGCATCTACAGAAGAAGCCGTTACATTTCCTGTAATCTTTTTAATGATAGTTTTGCTAACTACTGCGTTGGGCACATATT
Source organism: uncultured Flavihumibacter sp. (assembly GCA_964242315.1). Lineage (GTDB taxonomy): Bacteria > Bacteroidota > Bacteroidia > Chitinophagales > Chitinophagaceae > JADCRZ01. Next base: position 1,250 of record CAXTDO010000430.1, on the reverse strand, counting down.
CGATAATCTCAACAACTATTAGTGCTTTCGATTTTACAATTTCCGGCGAAAGCGTATCATTATTCATATGATTACCTTTTAAGTATATTACAAAAAGCAAAGGTGGTTTAATAAACCCGATGAATTATTACACAACTTTGATAAAGAGTTGCATGATTTACTGATTGAACTATTATAAGCGTTATCAGAGAAATGTTGTGTGGATTGCTATCAGCCGTCAGGCATCAGCAGATCAGACCTGACAAGCTTTCCTCCAGATTGCTGATAGCCTAATAACATACAATTTACGTGTGACACTTTATTAAAACATGTAGTAAACTGTTTACAAATCTTCCCGTGCAATGAGCCTTTTATGCTTCATATTTTTAAAAAAAGAAGGGGTTAGGCCAGTCACTTTTTTAAATTGGTTAGAGAGATGTGAAACGCTGCTATATTGAAGTTGGTAGGCGATTTGCGTAAGGGTAAGTTCATTATAAAGCAACATTTCTTTTACACGTTCAATTTTGTGGGAAATAATATAATGTTCTATGGTAATTCCCTTTACTTCAGAAAACAGGTTAGAGAGGTAAGTATAATCGTAATTTAATTTTTCGCTTACATAATCTGAAAACTTAATCTCCGGAAGCTCGTCACTGTAATGAATCATCTCGATAATGATGTTCTTTACCTTTTCAATCAACATGGTTTTTTTATCGTCCATCAATTCGAGGCCAAATGTTAATAAGGCACTTTGTAGCTGTTGTTGTTTTTCTGCAGTTAGTTCTCCCTTAATTTCAACTTCTCCTAATTCGATGATAGTGTATTGTAACGCAAGTTTTTCCAATTCTGACTTTACTATCATTTTGCATCGAAGGCTCACCATATTTTTGATTAACAGTTTCATGAACGTATATAACTTTAAAATAATTCTATCGAATGTACGTGCAAAGGTAAGTTAGCAGCAACAATGCAATGTTAAGTTCAACGTTGGTTTCTTAATTGATTTTTGATTTCCCTATTACATTACAAATCTTTATCATGTAAGCGTTAAAACTATAAATTGTTTTGATTATTTGTTTACTCACCGGAGTTGCCTGTATTCAACAGTTCCCCTTTATTGAACAGGTGGAATAAGGCAATGAAACAGCAAAACTTTTCTTTACATCAGACCGGCCGACCTGGCAAAAGTCTAGAAACTGCTGAATTGATCTTAGTGTTAAGGTCTCATGTATGAGTTAGGTAACTAGATAAAAAAAGTTCCTGATAATAGT
>CAXTDO010000429.1:1679-5853 GCA_964242315.1 uncultured Flavihumibacter sp. | reverse complement strand
GGAGGAAACACAGAGAAACGCAGAGGGCCTCCGTGTACTCTGTGTTTCCTTCCTCTGCGCCCTCTGTGTTTAAAAAAAACCGGCAACCACAGCGTATGTTAATTCCCGTTACCTCATAGAACGCAGGCCTTTCAAATCTTGAATTATATTTTTATATTAGTGTAACGATTCGCTATTCCTACCCTCTTCACTCAATAAAAATTTAACCATGCCACAACCACTCATCAAAATGTGCCGTGAATGCAGAGCTTCACATCACAAAACAATTAAAAATGTAAAGAATGCAGTACTGGAAAATGAAAAAAATGTGCCTGAAGATCTCAGCAGGACAAGCCGGGGAATACTGAACGACTATGTGCACAAGAATATAATCAAAAAACCTGAAGATTTTACGCAGCTATCGCGTATGGCTATACCTATAACAAAGTTCTGGAAGAACACCACCGTTCTTACTGTTTCGTTTATGGGTGGTGTTAAGTCTGTAAGAGACAGGATCAAACAACATGCTATTCAATGGATGGAATTTGCCAATATTGAATTGAAGTTCGTTACCAGCTCAAAAAAACCAACTATTATCCGCATTGCTTTTGATACCAACGACGGCTCTTGGTCTTATGTGGGCACTGATAATAAAACCATCGAACCTGGCGAGCCTACCATGAATTACGGCTGGTTATTTCCTGAAACGCCCGACGAAGAATACCACAGAACGGTACTGCATGAATTCGGACATGCCCTGGGCTGTATCCACGAGCACCAGCATCCCGCCGGCGGCATACCGTGGGATAAAGAAGCTGCGTATGCTTACTATCAAAAGCAGGGATGGACCAAGGAAGAAGTAGACCAGCAGGTTTTTAACAAATACAAAGGCGATCTGATCCGTGCCAGTAAAGTAGATAAAAAGTCGATCATGATGTATCCCATCCCCAATTCTATTACGATCGGCGATTACGAAGTTGGCTGGAACAACGAATTGTCTCCGGGCGATAAGAAGTATATTAAGGCGGTGTATAGGTAGGTGTGAGGTATGGGGTATGGGGTATGAGAAAAATCCGGACGGTCGTATGTTTTGTAGAACCGAGTGAGACCATCACCGCTTGTTGTTTTCCTCATACCTCATACGCCATACCTCATACCTGACGAAGCCTTACGTCGCAGAAAAAATGGCATTCGTCGCATGATAAGTGCAATTTCATTTTTACAGGTGGTATGTTGCTAATTTTGGCATTATGAAGACGGCATGGTATCAAAAAAAATGGGTAGTAGTGATTTTGCACGCTGCGGCATGGGTGTTATTATTCTCTCTGCCAACATTGCTAAGACCTACTTATAATCACGAAGAACCCGCTCGTCAGCAAGCGGTTTCGGATTCCGTGGCATTCCTGATCTCTCGTTCCATGGAAGTGACCTGGATGGCATTCTTTTATTTGAACGCGCTGTTGCTGATGCCCAGGCTGACATACAAAAAAATGTACTGGCAGTATGCAGGCGTTCAACTCCTGGTGCTGGCGTGGATCCTGATTCAAAGCGCCTTTTTCTTTAAATTGTTAATTCGCCCCGGAGAACATTTTGATATTCGCAGGCCCATTCTCTTTAACTTTTTTATATACCTTTTTATGCTGGCTTCCAGCACGGCCTATACCTTGATACGTGATAAAATTAAAGCCGATAATCTGGCACAGGAAAAAGTAAATGAAAATCTCAAGACCGAATTATCGTTACTGCGTTCCCAGGTAAGTCCGCATTTTATGTTCAACGTACTGAACAATATGGTGTCGCTGGCAAGAAAGCAATCAGATCAACTGGAGCCTTCGTTGATTAAACTTTCATCCCTGATGCGTTATATGCTTTATGAAACGGATGAAGATAAAGTTTCGCTGGAAAAGGAAATCGATTATTTACAAAGTTATATCGACCTGCAAAAGCAGCGTTTCGGCAAAAAATTAAAAGTGTGTGTTGACATGCAATCTATGGATGATCAATACCAGATAGAACCCATGTTGTTGATACCATTTGTTGAAAATGCTTTTAAACATGGCACCGGCATGATCGAAGACGCTCAGATCAATATCCTGTTACGGGCAGAAAAACACCAACTGTTATTCACAGTAAGCAATAAGTTTAACGCCGTTTCAAATGAAATAAAAGATAAGACCTCCGGTATAGGACTTACAAATGTAACCAGAAGGTTAAATTTACTCTATGGCAAAAGGCATGAGCTTGCCATCACAAAGGACAATGATTTTTTCATCGTTTCACTAAAGCTAAATCTTTCCGAATGATACGTTGTATAGCCATAGATGACGAGCCGTTAGCCCTGGAACTGCTTGAAGATAACATCAGTAAGGTACCCTATCTACAACTGGTAGCAACCTGCGATAACGCGCTGGAGGCTATAAAAGTACTTCAGGAACATACTGTAGACCTTATCTTTCTTGATATACAAATGCCCGGACTTACCGGCCTGCAGTTTATAAAAAGCATTACGCAAAAGCCAATGTTCATACTCATCACTGCCTATGAGAAATATGCACTGGAAGGTTTCAACCTGGATGTATTGGACTACCTGATGAAGCCTGTTTCGCTTGATCGTTTTATTAAAGCCTGCAATAAGGCGCAGGAACATTATCAGCTTAGAATGAATAATAATGAAACTGGTAAAGCCGCTATTACACAGGACTACATTTTTGTGAATGTTGACTACAGCCTGCTAAAAATTGTTTTTACGGATATTACCTTTATCGAGGGATTGAAAGACTATATTAAAATTCACCTGAAAAGTGTATCCAAGCCCGTTATAACCAGAATGAGCATGAAATTAATGGAAGATGCTCTGCCACCTTCGCAATTTATCCGCGTTCATAAGTCTTACATCGTATCACTGGTATCCATAACCGCAGTAAGAAAGAACAGTGTTTTCATAGGTGCTATAGAAATACCTGTGAGCGATAGCTATCCTGATGCGCTTGCAACCATTACCGGAAAGCACCTTTGAGTATACATATTTCGTCTTTGTCGCAACTTCTTCGCTTTTCATCTCATTTACTAAAATCGTCTGAAACCCTTTGCTAGCTTTGTTTTGCAATTGACGTCAAACATGTTGATTGTTAATTTTTAAAAAACAAAGAAAATGAAAACAAAGATTTTATCCCTGTTAGTTGCAGCAATGATCATTTTTAATGTGAGCTACGCAAATGACACAGACAACAAAGTGAACGAAACAATTTTAAATTCTTTTTCAACTCAGTTTGAGAAAGCCACAGATGTAGAATGGAGCAAAACGGCAACCTACTATAAGGCTACCTTCAACTGGAACGGACAGTACCTTACTGCGTTTTACGACGGTAACGGTGCATCCATTGCTGTTTCCAGAAACCTGTTGCCAAAGGAACTGCCACTGGTTCTACAGACAAGCCTGGCCGAGAATTACAATGGTTTCTGGGTATCAGAACTTTTTGAATACACTACCGAAGGCAATAGCAGGTATTACATTACCATTGAAAATGCCGATAAAAAAATTACTCTTCAAAGCGTGGATAACAATTACTGGGAGGTGTTTAAAAAGATGAACAAAGATTAAGCAGGATTTACTGGATTGGAAATAATTTACAGAATTTCGACGCAAGATTTTGTAAATAATTTTCGATCCAGAATTTTTTAAGTTAAAGAAGCAAAGATCTACAGGATTGGAAATACTCACAAAACTTTGTATCGAAATTCTGTAAATTATTTCCAATTCTGTAAATCCTGGTCCGGTTTCATCGCAACTTTTTACCATCTCGTCTCATTTCCTGAAAAAGTTAACATCCTCAGTCTAGTTTTACACCATAATAATAAATTATGAGAAATATTTTGATGCTTGTGACCGTCGTATTCTTACATTTTGGAGTAAAAGCTCAGTTTCCCGGAGGCGGAATGCCAGGCGGAGCCCGCGGATCAGCGCCTTCCATCGGACACATCTACGGTAAGATTGTGGATAACAATGGTAAAGCAGTCAGTGATGCTTCCGTTGTCCTGTTACAGAGCAAGATGGATACCACCTCTAAAAAATTAAAGGATATCCTGCTAAAAGGAACGGCTACCAAAACCAATGGCCAGTTTAGTTTTGAAGAGTTACCTGTTATGGGCACACTGAAACTAAAAATTTCTGCCATTGGTTACGCTGCCTTTGAAC
>CAXTDO010000429.1:0-1669 GCA_964242315.1 uncultured Flavihumibacter sp. | reverse complement strand
ATCTGCTCCGGGCGGTGCGGCACCCGGAAAAATGCCCAGCTTTGAAAAAGATCTGGGTAATGTGAAACTTAAAGCAGACGCCACTCAATTACAGGAAGTAACCGTTGCTGCAACCAAGCCTCTCATGAGACTTGATATTGACAAGAAGGTATTTAATGTAGAAAAAAATATCGTGAGCGCCGGTGGTACAGGACTGGATGTTATGAGGAACGTTCCATCAGTAAATGTTGACATAGACGGCAATGTACTCCTGCGCAATGCGGCTCCTCAACTATTTGTTGATGGCAGGCCCACTACCCTTTCACTGGATCAGATACCTGCCGATGCAATTGAAAGCGTTGAAGTAATAACCAATCCATCTGCAAAATACGATGCATCCGGCGGCGGTGCCGGCATCCTGAATATAGTTTTAAAGAAGAATCGTAAAACCGGCTATAATGGTAACTTCAGGGCAGGCGTAGATAAACGTGGCGCCCTTAACGGTGGCGGTGACTTTAATGTACGCCAGGACAAGATAAACATCTCCGCTTCGGTAATGGGTAACCAAAACAAAGGACGAACTACCGGAACAACCGACCGGTTAAACCTTCAGGATGTTCCCCAAACTTCCATTTTTCAAAATAATTATAATAAAACCATAGGTGGCTTTCTGTTTGGTAAACTGGGACTCGACTATTTCATCACCAACAGAACCACTCTTTCCTTCTCCGGTATAAAAGTACACGGCGAGTTTAATCCTAATGAAGTGATCGGCATCACTACAGACAGTTTGTTTAATTCAGGAAAGATATCACAGTTCAGCGAACGTACTTCCACCGGCAAACGCGAATTCAATGGCCAGGGACTGGTATTCGGATTAAAACACCTGTTTCCAAAGGAAGGAGAAGAATTAACCGCAGACGCCAATTATTTTACCGGTAAGAACGTAAATAATTCCTTATATACTACCAATTATTACCTGAAAAATTCAAGTACTGTTACCAGTAACGAACTGCAAAAAGTATTGGGTGATGGCAGCGATAAAAACCTTACGCTTCAAACGGATTATGTAAAGCCTTTGAGTATAAAGACAAAGCTGGAAGCAGGTTTACGTGCGTCTATCCGCAGCAGGGTCAACAATAATAACAATTATATTTTTGACGAAACAGCTGATGAGTACATGCTCATCCCCTCTGCAACCGGTAATTATAAAAGCAACGACAATGTGTATGCTGCTTATGCAACCATTTCGAGCAGCATAAAAGATTTTGGTTATAAGCTGGGATTACGTGCAGAAAGTTCTAATTACACCGGAGAGCTTATGAGTTCGAAGGAAAAGTTCAGCAACAGTTATCCTGTCAGCTTGTTTCCTTCCGTTTTTCTTAGCCAGAAGCTTAAAAACAACCAGGAATTGCAGTTAAGCGTTACACGCCGCATCAACCGGCCTAACTTCTTTCAGTTAATCCCTTTTACGGACTACACTGATAAACTGAATATCACTAAGGGTAATGCCGGACTGGTGCCTGAGTTTACACAGTCTTTTGAAATGTCGTATCTGAAAACCTTTAAAGGGAACAATTCGCTGCTCGGCTCTTTGTATTACAAGAAAACTGATCACCTGATAACACGTTATCTTGATAAACAAATCGATCCGCTTACCGGTACTGAAAATCTGATCAATACTTATATC
>CAXTDO010000428.1:0-5863 GCA_964242315.1 uncultured Flavihumibacter sp. | reverse complement strand
GTTTTGAATTTCAACCTCTCAGCATTGCCGTAGCTTATCAAACTTAATGTCAGATAGTCGCTTCCCTCAAACCTGTGAGGTTTTTAGAAACCAGTGAAGCGAATGAGCTTCGCCAGGTTGACCCTAAAATTATAGTTGGTTCTTAAAATTTATATCATGAACGACGCAGAAAACCCCGAAGAATTCACCGGCCTGGAAAAAGGGAAAATAAAAAAAGTAGCTGCCGGCATACCGGCTGTGTTATCCAGCTTTAAGCAGGTATACGACGAAGCCGGATTACTGCGGGGAGCAAAAGCGCTTTGGCACCTGAATAAAAAGGGCGGTTATGATTGTCCGAGCTGTGCCTGGCCTGACCCCGACGATGAACGGTCTGCAATTGCAGAGTACTGCGAAAATGGCGCAAGGGCCGTTGCGGAGGAGGCTACCGCTAAAAAATTGATGGCCGATTTTTTTAAGAACAATGCAGTAAAAGATCTCGCCGCACTAAGCGATTATGAAGTGGGCAAAAAGGGCAGAATAGGGCAACCTGTTTACCTCGCCAAAGGAAGTAACCATTACGAACCCATATCCTGGCCGGACGCTTTTAAAAAAATTGCAACGGCGCTGAATGAATTGGCCTCGCCGGATGAAGCCATTTTTTATACCTCGGGCCGAACCAGCAACGAAGCCGCATTCATCTACCAGCTTTTTGTTCGTGAATTCGGAACCAACAACCTGCCCGATTGCAGCAACATGTGCCATGAAAGCAGTGGTCTGGCTCTCGTGGAATCTTTGGGCATCGGCAAAGGCTCCGTGAAATTACAGGATCTGTATGAAGCCGAAGTAATCATCATACTCGGACAAAATCCCGGCACCAACCATCCCCGCATGCTGAGCGCTTTGCAGAAAGCAAAAGAAAACGGCGCGCTCATTATCTCCATCAATCCTTTGCCCGAAACTGGCCTGATGGGTTTCAGCAATCCTCAGCAACTAAAAGGATTTCTGGGTATCAGCACCGCGCTTACCGATATTTTTTTACAGGTAAAGATCAATGGCGATATGGCTTTATTACAGGCTATTGAATTACTGCTGTTGCAGGAAGAAGAGCTGCATCCCGGATCTGTTTTTGATCGCGATTTTATTGAAAAAAATACGGTGGGTTATACAGAATTCATTCAGCATTTAAAACAACAAAATTTACAGGAGCTGTCAACTGCATGTGGCATTGAGCTGGTGCAGATAGCAGAAACAGCCCTCTTATTGAAAGATAAAAAGAAGATCATCACCTGCTGGGCCATGGGATTGACGCAGCACAAAAATGCGGTAGACAGCATCAAAGAGATCGTAAATTTATTGTTATTAAAAGGCAGCATTGGTAAACCCGGCGCAGGCACCTGTCCGGTAAGAGGGCATAGCAACGTGCAGGGCGACCGCACTATGGGGGTATATGAAAGACCAACAAAAAAATGGCTGAAAAAATTAGGAGAAAATTTCAACTTTGATCCTCCGCTGGAGGCTGGTTATGATGTGGTACATGCTATCAAAGCCATGTACGAAAAAAAAGCAAGCGTATTTTTCGCCATGGGTGGCAATTTTCTCTCTGCCACACCCGATACCAATTATACTGCCGAAGCCTTGAAAAACTGTAAACTGACGGTACATGTCTCCACCAAGCTTAACCGCAGTCACCTGGTGCATGGTGAAGAAGCCATCATATTACCCTGTCTGGCCCGTAGTGATGAAGATATAGTGAATGGTCAGGCACAGTTTGTATCCTGTGAAAACTCCATGAGTGTGGTACAGTCATCGCAGGGCGTTTTAAAGCCGGTGTCCGAATACCTGTTGAGTGAACCGGTTATTGTATGCATGCTTGCTAAGGCAACGCTGGGTTCGAGCAGTAAGATCAATTGGGATAGCTATCTTCAACATTACGACAATATCCGCAACGACATTGAACGCACTATCCCCGGTTTTGAAAAATACAACGAAAGGGTAAGGATACCAGGTGGATTTTATTTACCAAATTGTAACAGGGAGGGTAATTTTGATACGCCTACCAGAAAAGCGCATTTTAATATAGCCACTATTAATGTTGTTCAACTTGCGCCGGATGAACTGATGATGATGACCATCCGCAGCCATGATCAGTTCAATACTACCATTTATGGTTTGAATGACCGGTATCGCGGCATCTATAATGAGCGCCGGGTAATATTGATGAATCAGGGTGATATCAATAAGCAGAGATTGAATAATGGGGATGTGGTAGATCTTTATAATTATTTTGAAGGCACAGAACGGGTAGCCCGTCAGTTCATTGTAGTAGCATATCCTATTCCGGCAGGATGTACGGCCACCTATTTCCCGGAAACCAATGTACTGGTGCCGGTTAACAGCGTGGCAGAAAAGAGTAATACGCCTACCTCAAAGATGGTAATCATTAAAGTGCGGCGTGGTGTTAGTCCTGAATAATAAAATCCGTTAGCCCATTAACTTTTTTTTTAAACACAGAGGGCACGGAGGGAGGAAACACAGAGATCACGGAGGCCCTCTGCGCCCTCTGTGTTTCCTCCCTCCGTGCCCTCTGTGTTTAAAAAAAAACTTATAATGTTAGCCACTACAATTCAATACGTAACTTCATACTAACTTGCTGATTGCCTTCTAAACGACATCATATGAAGAATAAGTATGCCCTTCAATCAATCAATCTTAGCGCTCCCGGCCAGCTTGATTCATTGGTGGAACACCGGCGCGTATTTAATTTAAATCATTGTGAGCTCAATATTTTTGAGACCTACCGGCAATGTTCAGATGTTTCATTATCGTATAAAGGCCTCGTTATAACAAGCATGTTACGGGGTAAGAAAGTGATGTACCTGTATCAGCAGCCAGGCTTTGATTTCCTGCCGGGGGAAACAGTGATCCTGCCTGAAGGTGTTTCATTTAAAGTAGACTTTCCTGAAGCCGATGACAAACATCCGGTTCAATGTGCTACGCTTACGCTCGACTGGAATATGGTGCATTCCACCCTTGATTTTCTCAATCAGCATTATCCTAAAATAGACGAACAGTTTGAATGGAAACTTAATTTCAGCAGGTATCATTTTTATAATAACAGGGAACTGGCTAACAGCATCAACAGCCTGATCAGCATCAGCATGGACGATAGCATGGCTAAAGATGCGCTTGCCGATCTTACACTAAAATCTTTGCTGGTACGCGTTATACAAACGCAACACCTTGCCGCGGCTAAAGATGCACTTAATAACAACGGACGCCTGATTTCAGTAACGCAATACATCCGGGAACATCTTACAGAAAAGATAGGTATCGAAGTGCTGTGCAGAAAGGCATGTATGAGCAAATCTTCATTTTTTCGTTTATTCAAAGAAACATTTGGCTTATCACCGGTAGAATATATCATTCGTGAAAGGATTCAGATGGCCAAAAATCTATTATCAGACAGAACGATTAACATCACTGCTGCCTGCTATCAATCCGGGTTTAATAACCTGAACTATTTCGCACGCCTGTTTAAGCGGGTAGAGGGTATTACTCCTAAAGAATTTCAGCGATCATAGTCCATATCCGAAGCTGGTTAAAAATCAGTTACTTTGCGAAATAAACCCAATGAATCGCAGCAACATCATTGAGCAGATCAGGCTGAAAAAAAGTTACCTGTGTATCGGACTCGATACCGACATTACAAAAATTCCCCGCCATTTATTAACTGATCCTGATCCACAGTTTGCTTTTAACAAAGCGATCATCAATGCTACCCATCACCTTTGCGTGAGTTACAAGATCAACACAGCTTTTTATGAAAGCCAGGGCGCGAAAGGGTGGGAGTCATTGCAAAAAACGGTTGATTACATCCCCGAAAATATTTTTAAGATAGCGGACGCTAAAAGAGGTGATATTGGCAATACCTCCACACAATACGCAAAAGCGTTCTTTGATATGCTGCATTTCGATGCCGTAACGGTAGCTCCTTATATGGGCGCCGATAGCGTAAAACCCTTTCTGGAATACCCGGATAAATGGACCATCCTGCTGGCCTTAACATCCAATTCCGGTGCCAATGATTTTGAACTGCAACAGACGGAAGCAGGATTTCTTTATGAAAAAGTTATAAAAACTGCTATGCAATGGGGAACCCCTGATAACCTGATGTTCGTTATCGGCGCCACTCAAACAGACTGGTTTACACAAATCCGTAACACCTCACCGGAACATTTTTATCTGGTGCCCGGTGTGGGAACACAGGGTGGCAGCCTGAAAGATATATCAGAAAAAGCGATGAATAAAGATGTTGGCCTACTGGTTAACGTTAGCAGGGCAATCATTCATGCCTCCGCCGCAGCAGATTTTGCAGGTGAAGCAAAAACTGCTGCCAGTGCTTACCAGCAGGAGATGGAAAACTATGTCAATCGTATACTAATATAATACCTCTCAGCCGTTCGATCAGTTTTTTAACCACTGAGGGCGCAGAGGGAGGAAACACAGAGGGCGCGGAGGGTTTCCTCTGTGCCCTCTGTGTTTCCTCCCTCTGCGCCCTCAGTGGTTAAAAAAACAGCAGGTTCAAATTCTTAAATTCATCATACAATAAAATTTCCCAACTAAAAAACTTCATTTACAATCATCATCAAGGTTAATGTTTTATTTTCATCCCCTAAAAGAAGTCTTGATGAAAAAATATCCTATTGCAATCGTATTTATATTTTTATTCTTTAACTCCTTCACTCAAAATGCTCCTGTAACAAAAGGCAATTACCAACTGGCCTCCCGCTTCTCACCAAAGAAGCTGGATAAAATGTTGTATTCCGGTTCCCTGATTCCACATTGGCTGAAAAAGTCGAACCGGTTTTGGTATATGTTTCAAACCAGCCTGGGTAAGAGATGGTACATCGTTGACCCGGTTAAAGCATCCAAGCAGCAGTTGTTTGATAATGACAAGCTGGCGGCAGCCATCACAAAAATTGTAAAAGATCCTTTCGATGGACAAAATCTTCCCATCGACAGCATGAGATTTATTAAAGATGACAACAGCATACAGTTTGAAGTGAAAAGCAGTATCGATATAGAAGCAATAGATTCCATAACAAAGAAGCCCGCTGTTCCTGCAAAAAAAACAAAAAAGGTATTTTATTTTGAATATAACCTGTTAACTGCAACTCTTACCGAACTGAAAGATTATAACAAACCAAAAGCACGTATGGCGTGGGCATCCATCTCTCCGGATAGCACCACAATTGTTTTTTCGCGCAGTTATAATTTGTACTGGATGGATAGGGCAAGCTATAAAAAAGCGCAGGTAAAAGAAGAGGACAGCACTATTGTAGAACACCAGCTTACCACCGACGGAATGGAGAATTTCAGTTATGGAAGGGGCGACAATGAAACAAATGTTGAAAAAGAAAAAAATAAGAAGAAAAGGAAACCGGTAAGAGTATTCTGGTCGCCTGATTCAAAAAGGTTCAGCCTCGAACGTGTAGACCAGCGGCAGGTAAAAGATTTATGGGTCATCAATAGCATTGCCGAACCCAGGCCCACACTGGAAACTTATAAATATCACATGCCCGGAGAACCTGAAGCGCCGCTTACCAGCCTGATGCTTTTCGACCTTAATACACAAACCAATAAGAAACTGAATACTTCCGCATTTAAAGACCAGGACATAGCCGTGTGGTCAGCCGTGCCTTTAAAGAAAGACCTGGATGACCCATATCGCTCCAATGTATGGCTGGGAGATACAACTAAATTTTACATAACCCGCACCAGTCGAGACCTTAAAAGAATTGATGTGTGCGTTGTTAATATAAGATCAGGTGAAATTAAACCGTTGATTGAACGCGGCGTGCTTGGTTTTAAAGCCTTTCTTACG
>CAXTDO010000427.1:4822-5868 GCA_964242315.1 uncultured Flavihumibacter sp. | reverse complement strand
ATCCTACGGTGCGTGAAGTGATCAGCACACCTTCCATGTACCTGTCGCCCGAAGAAATTTTACTCCTTGTTTGCATCTCTTTTCACGAAAACCACACCAGCCTCGAAATAACAGAAGCCATAAAAAGAATCCGTACCGGCATCCAGGAAAAATTCCCATTCATCAAACAGATTTTTATACAACCGGTGTAGTTAATTGTTAGTTGTTAAGTGTTAATGGTTAATTGTTAGTGGCAAGTTGTTAATCATTAATCAATGTCGTTGGCTTAAAAAGAAAATACTGAATATTCAACTATCAATATTCAATTTTCAATAAAGAACTCTGACAAATGACAACTGTCTTAATTGAAAATTGATAGTTGAATATTGATTACTGAATATTTTCCTCATTTTAGGTATCTTAAGTCAACGACATTGAATCATTAATGAACAATTGTTGACAATGACCGCCTGGATTTTTATTTACTTTTGCGTTCTAATTAACAACCAACCATTAACCATTAACACTTAACAACTAACAATTGTACAAACGGCTTGTAATAAAAATAGGTTCCAATGTTTTAAGCACGGAAAATGGCTTGCCCGACCTGCATAGAATGACGCTTCTTACAAATGAGATCGCTGGTTTGAAAAAGAAGGGTGTGCAGGTAGTAGTGGTTACATCGGGTGCAGTAGCTGCCGGTAGAGGCCTGGTAAAAATCAAGGCTAAATCGGATGTGGTTTCGGCCAGGCAATTACTGGCTTCTGTGGGACAGGTAGCGCTTATCAATATTTACTCCGAGCTTTTTAAAAAGCACCAGTTGGTTTGCTCTCAGGTGCTGGTGACGAAAGATGACTTTCGCGACAGGCTGCATTACCGCAATATGAACAACTGTTTTGAGATTTTATTACAACATGATATCATACCGGTGGTTAATGAAAATGACGTTATTTCCATCACAGAACTCATGTTTACCGATAATGATGAACTGGCCGGATTAATAGCTTCGATGATCAATGCCGATGCGCTCATTATTCTTACCAACGTTAACGGCCTGTATAATGGCG
>CAXTDO010000427.1:0-4812 GCA_964242315.1 uncultured Flavihumibacter sp. | reverse complement strand
TTGAGCAGGTAGATCCGTCCATGACTGATTTTGCAGCGATGATCACCACAAAAAAATCTAATTTTGGCCGTGGGGGAATGCTCACAAAATGCTTTATGGCCAGCAAAATTGCGCAGTTGGGCATTGCCGTTCATATAGGCAATGGAACCGTTGAGGGAGTTCTTCATAAGATACTTGAAGGTACTATCAAGCATACCACGTTTTTACCTTTTAAAGGTGTGTCGGGAAAGAAAAGATGGATAGCACATACCGATACCTATTCCAAAGGAATGGTACAGGTAAATAACGGCGCTAAAACGGCGCTGACCGGATCAAAGGCTTCGAGCCTGCTGCCAGTGGGGATTATCAGCATAAAAGGAGCTTTTCAAAAAAAAGACATCATTAAAATAGTAGACGAAGAGGAAAAGCTGATAGGTTTGGGTATTGCCGAGTACAATTCGGAAAAAGCCCTTGAAGTGGTTGGACAAAAAAATCAGAAACCATTAGTGCACTACGATTATTTATATTTAAGTCAGGAAAATCATTAAAATGGATTACCAGCAACTTTTTTCAGCTACCAGGGAGGCAAGCCGGCAAATAAGCTTACTGAGTTCTGATAAAATTAACGAGGTGTTGTTTGATTTGGCTGAAAGCCTGCTTCATCAATCCTCTTTTTTATTGAGCGAAAATGAAAAAGATCTGGCCAGTATGCCGGATACCGACCCCCGTTATGACCGCCTGCTGCTCAGCACCGATAGAATTGCATCAATTGCCAATGACGTTCGTAAGGTGGTAAGCCTGCCCTCGCCGCTTGGAACCGTTTTGTCTGAAACCACGCTGAACAATCATCTTCACATCTCAAAAGTAACGGTGCCGATAGGTGTTGTTGGAATAATTTATGAAGCAAGGCCCAACGTTACCTGCGATGCTTTTGTATTATGTTTCAAAACCGGTAATGCCTGTATTTTAAAAGGAGGCAGTGATGCCGGATTTTCTAACATCACTATGATACAGGTGATTAAAAATGTATTACAAAAGCATGGATTGAATGAAGACATTGTAAACCTGCTGCCTGCCGAAAGGCAATCCACAACAGTGCTGCTGGAAGCAACAGGCTGGGTGGATGTGGTTATTCCAAGAGGTAGCCAGGCGCTGATCAATTACGTGCGGGAACATGCTAAAATCCCGGTTATTGAAACAGGCGCCGGCATCGTTCATACGTATTTCGACGAAACAGGCGATCTGGAAAAAGGCGCTGCCATCATCTTTAATGCCAAAACCAGGCGTGTAAGTGTTTGCAATTCATTGGACTGTGTTATTATTCATGAAGACAGGCTGGATGTGTTGCCTCAGTTATTAAAGCCTTTGCAGGAAAAGGGCGTGGAGATCTTTGCAGATGCTTCTTCTTTCAAGGCACTAACAGGAAATTATTTCCCCTACCTGCTTAATCCTGCCGGTGAAGAACATTTCGGAACCGAGTTTTTGTCGCTCAAGCTGTCGGTAAAAACCGTTAGCAGCCTGGAACAGGCGCTGGACCATATCAATAACTACAGCTCGAAGCATAGTGAAGCCATCATCTCTGAAGATGCAGGGCATATTGAGAAATTCCTGCAGGCCGTTGACGCCGCCGCCGTTTATGTGAATGCCTCTACCGCGTTTACCGATGGTGGAGAATTCGGGCTTGGTGCAGAAATAGGCATCAGCACTCAAAAGCTCCACGCCCGCGGTCCAATGGGTTTGGAAGCCTTGACCAGCTATAAATGGCTGATACGCGGCGATGGCCAGGTAAGGGCAGGTTGAAAATAATAGGATGTTATCGGGATATTCTGATAAATTTGTACTGGGCTGACTTTTTTTTAACCACAGAGTAAAAGCCAGAGTTCAAGAAGAGGTTACACAGAGGCGTCCTCTGTGTAACCTCTTCTTGAACTCTGGCTTTCCCTCTGTGGTTAAAAAAAAATATTACAAAGTCAGTCACTACAACTTGTAAATTTAACCATCAACCAATAAACAATCAGCTATGGGTTTAAGCATTTTAAACGGAATCTTTTGTATTGCATTTATCTTATTCGCTTACGTTAATTTAAATGACAAAGACTTCTACCTGTGGGTGCCTATCTACCTGGTAGCAGCCATCTGCTGTGGGTTGGCTGCTTTCAAATATTTCTATCCTACCGTATATCTGGTGGCCATCGCTTTTTATGTAATTTATGCCCTCCAGCTTTTCTTTTCAAAAGATGGGGTGCTTGACTGGATAACGGTCTATAAAAGACCCAGCATTGTGGAAACAATGCAGGCAACAAAACCCTACATCGAAAAGACAAGAGAATTTTTTGGACTTGTCATCATCAGCGCTGCACTGGCTATCAATTATTTTACCGCTAAGTGAACATTATGGAGGAAGATAAAGCCATATTGCTGCAAACATTGCTGCTCGAAATTATCAAGCGACAGGTAAAGCCGGAAGCACTTCAATGGCTGGAAGAGAAGGGCAGGGTGATTGCCAACGACACAGGTACTTCGTTATTAAGCGCCTTCTTTGCAGCAGTTCCCCGCAAGATTAAAGGAGCCATTGCAGAAATTTCAGCAAACGAATTACAACAGATAGACCAGCTTTACAACGGATTCACTATTAAAAACTGGCCGCTGGATAAGCTAAGCAGGTTATGGCTTTTGTTGCAGGTAGATGCTACGGATCAACATCTTTATTGCAGTCGTATAGAAGCTCTTTTCCGCTATGCTGAAATGAACGAACTGGCAACCCTGTATGCGGCTTTGCCGGTTTTTGCTTATGCCGATACCTGGCAATTTCGCACTACCGAAGGCATCAGGTCGAATATAGGGACGGTGCTGGAAGCTATCATGTACGAAAATCCCTATCCCTGTAAATCCCTTTCCGAACCATCCTGGAATCAGTTGGTTTTAAAAGCATTTTTTACTGATAAAGACATCAATCGCATCATTGGTTTGGAAGAAAGATCGAACAAAGCGCTTTCAACCATACTTATAGATTACGCCCATGAGCGGCAGGCGGCTCATCGAATCGTGAGCCCGCAATTGTGGCGTTTGGTGTCGAAATTCATTGATGAAAAATCTATCGTTGACATCGAAAATTTATTCAACGATGTCAACGTTATAGTAAGACGTGCTGCGGTACTGGCCTGTTATTGTAGTAATTATGAACCGGCAAAGCGCCTGATGAACAGAGAACCGCTGATACTGGAGGCTGTAAAGGCTAATCAATTAACCTGGAATTCTTTATAACGATATTGTACATACTAAATCCGTTGTTCACTTATGTGTTGCTGCCCTGCTAATAATGAAAATGTTATCCCCAGTGATAATACGATCGCTTTTGATATCTCAGGTAACAAAGGCATGCGTTTTTTTGATCCTCATATCCATATGACCTCGCGTACCACCGATGATTACCAGGCAATGGCAGACGCAGGCATAGTAGCCATTATAGAGCCTGCCTTCTGGCTGGGTCAGCCGCGTACGGGCATTGATACCTTCCGTGATTATTACAGCAGCCTCATCGGTTGGGAGCGGTTCCGTTCGTCGCAGTTTGGCATCAAACATTATTGTACCATCGGACTTAACTCCCGGGAAGCTAATAATGAAAGTCTTGCCGAACAGGTAATGGAAATCCTTCCGGCTTTTATTTTTAAAGAAGGAGTTGTGGGAATAGGAGAGATAGGCTTCGACGACCAGACGGCAGCGGAAGAAAAATATTACCGCTTACAATTAGACCTTGCCAAAGAAGCCGAGCTGCCTGTTCAGATACATACCCCGCATCGAGATAAGAAGCACGGAACACAACGGAGCATGGATATTGCCCTCGAACATGGCCTGGATGCTTCCATGATTATAATAGATCATAATAACGAAGAAACCGTAAAAGAAGTGCTCGACCGTGGCTTCTGGGCCGCCTTTACTATTTACCCTTTCACAAAAATGGGTAATGAAAGAATGGTGGAAATTGTAAAACAGTATGGTACGGAACGTATCATCGTTAACTCAGCGGCTGACTGGGGAATCAGCGATCCGCTGGCGGTTCCTAAAACGGCAGCCTTAATGAAAGTGCAGGGTATCAGCGTGGAAGATATTGAAAAAGTCACTTACAGCAATGCTATCAAAGCTTTCGGACAAAGCGGCCAGATTAATGAAGCCGATTTTTCCGCCGAGAAAGGCGTTGATCAGAGTCAGAAGTTTGAAGGCAACACTATCTTAAGAGGCGGACAGCAACCAAGAATCGACAAGTCATCCATTATTATTCGTTAAAAGCCTGCTATTGAAAAAAACAACAGGATTCCTGCGCCTGATGCGCCCCGCTAATATTGTAACCTCGGTAGCCGACGTGCTTGCCGGTGTTGCTATTTCAGGATTGTTTACTGCACAACCCTTTCATCAGGAACACATTCCCGGTATTTTATTATTATGCCTTGCTACCATCGGATTGTATGGCGGCGGCGTAGTTTTTAATGATGTTTTCGACGCTGCGCTCGACAGGATAGAACGGCCCGAGCGTCCGATACCGAGTGGATTAATAAGTGTTCGGGAAGCTTCCCTGCTTGGCAGTATATTGTTAATCGGAGGAATTGTCGCTGCTGCTTTTTATCATTATACCTCAGGTATCATAGCCTTCCTGATTGCGATTGTGGCACTGATATATAACCGCTGGATCAAACATAACGGATTATTAGGTCCGTTGAACATGGGACTTTGCCGTGGATTAAACTTATTACTGGGCATCAGCATCATTCCGCTGGCCTTACATGCCTGGTGGGGACTGGCCATCATACCCATCATTTACATTGCCTCTATAACAAT
>CAXTDO010000426.1:0-5889 GCA_964242315.1 uncultured Flavihumibacter sp. | reverse complement strand
GTATAAGATTAGGTCAACAATCCTCCGGGAGCGCAATGTTATTTTGTTAAGAGATGCCAAGTTCAGTAATATTCAATATTCAACGAACAATAATCAATATTCAATAATTCGTTGTTTATTTTGCGAAGTGGAGCTTTATTGAACATTGAGTATTGTTTGTTGAATATTGAATATTTCGCTTAACCAAATGACATTGCCCGTTAGCGATCGAAAAATTCGATGTACCCACAAAGCTGACTGCTGACAGCTTATTTAGGCAGCGTGATGATAATGTTCCGGTATTCTATCGGGTCATGATCACCCTGGAGCATAATTGGTCCCGGTTCACCTTCCTTACTGTCTAAAGCGCCACCGGTGATACCGGGTATTGCCTGGTTTATGATTACATCTTTACCATTAACTGCAATGGTAACCATCCGTCCTACAAGCGTAACGTCGTAAGATTGCCATTCACCGGGATCTTTGGCCATCATGTCGCTGGGAGTAAGAAAGCCATAAATAGAACCAAGCTGATCCAATGAAGGTTCCATTCCCTTGCTGTCTATAGTTTGTATCTCATAACGGCCCCTCAGGTAAACACCGCTGTTCATACCTTTTTGGTAGCGGAATTCAACATGCAGTTTAAAGTCGTTAAATGTTTTATCAGATACAATATTGGAACCATGGGTGGAGCTTTTTAAAATACCATTTTCGGCTGTCCACTGATTTGTTGCACCGGACGCATGCCATCCCTGCAGATCTTTACCATTAAATAATTTTACCGGCGTTCCCCACACAGGTTGCTTTTCACGTTTGAGTAACGGGGCACGCACTGCCGTCCAGGTATAGTTTTTATTATCAACTGTTGACATCGAGCCTGACAAACGATCACCTGAAAAAGTGCCTTCAACGTCCAGGTTTTTGTTACCTGACTCCCATTGCGGTGGAATAGAAAAGCTGAATTTGCTGTTATTATATTTAACTTCCGAAATAGGACGGGCGCTGCCACCGGAACTAACAAACCGGCCCACAAGCGTATGATTTCCGGAATGTGTTACTTCAAGCCATGAGGGCACCTGCCTTCCGCCTATGTCAACGGTGATATCCCATCGCCCTTCGATGGTAGCTGTATCGGCCTTTGCGTTATGATAATAGTCGGCATAAACGTGGGATGCCTGAAGTGATAATGCGATCGTTAGTATTAGAAGTAGCCTGCCGATCGTTTGATGTGCTATTTTTTTCATATGGTTTTAATGTGCTTTGATTTCAAGTTACTCATAAAAAATTAAATGGGTGATATGCCGGTGAATTTAAAATTATTTGACATTTATCAAATCGAATTTATTCGGGAGGGTAATACATTTATGCCGGCGTAAAAATCCGGTTATCGATCATTGAATATTCGTACCTATTGATTGTGGAATGCTTTAATTGTCAAGTATCATCAC
Organism: uncultured Flavihumibacter sp.; assembly: GCA_964242315.1. Taxonomy (GTDB): domain Bacteria; phylum Bacteroidota; class Bacteroidia; order Chitinophagales; family Chitinophagaceae; genus JADCRZ01. Next base: position 4,462 of record CAXTDO010000426.1, on the reverse strand, counting down.
TATAAATATAATTGTATGAGTAAGCAAAATTTGTTTCCGATTCTTTTAGCTCTCTTATCATTAATTAAATCAACTGCTCAAAACAATTCCGAGCAACTCCTTAAGGTTGTTCCTCCTTCACCTACTGTTGCATCGCTGGGTAAGTACGGCGAAGTGCCCGTTAGCCTTTATACAGGGATTCCTAATATATCCATTCCTTTGTATGAAATAAAAGACGGCAATCTTGATCTGCCCATTACGCTGAGCTATCATGCAGGAGGAATTAAAGTGGAAGAAGTTGCTTCCCCGGTAGGTTTGTCCTGGAGCCTGAATGCCGGGGGAGTGCTGGGAAGAAATGTAAGGGGCCTTCCCGATGAGATAAGTCCCTGGTATCCTCAGGCATCCCCACAAACAATAGACAATATAATGTTAAGCGGCAATTTTAATCAGATTCAACAATTAGTAAAAGATGTAGACAGAGGTGACCGCGATGGAGAAGCCGATATGTATTATTATAATTTCAACCAGTTTTCAGGGAAATTCTTTTATGATCAGAGTGGCAATGTACATACCCTTCCGGCAAAAAATATACTTATCAGCACTATTGTTGGCGGGTGGAAGATAACTGCTGAAGATGGTACTGTTTATTCTTTTACTAATGTTGAACGAGTGAATTCAGCTAACTGTGGGGGAGATCAAAGCATTGATGCCGCCTGGTTTCTTACCAGTATAAAAAGCGCAGACGGTAAACGAGCCATAACTTTCAGTTACGACCAGGTAAATTATACCTATGAAACTTTGATAGGACAAACTAAATATTTTTCAGTCAACGCCACAGGAAATACCTGTCTTCCAAATCCGCGACCATGTCTTGGTACGCAAAACTACAATACTCACAGGTTAGCCAGAATTGATTTTGGTGACGGGTACATCAAATTCAACTACAACACCGCCCGATGTGATCTTATGGGTGATAAGTCGTTAGATGAAATAACAGTTTATAACAAAAATAACCTGCCGGTAAAAGGATTTAAATTAGGGTATTCTTATTTCGGCAATAATAGTGATGGCTGTAATTTTTTGACAAAGAATTTAAAAAGATTAAAGTTAGTATCGATTACCGAAGAGAACGGAACTTTTCAAAAGCCTCCTTATACATTTGAATATGACGAATCCATAGAACTGCCGGGTAGAATGTCTTATGCACAGGATCACTGGGGTTATTATAACGGCAAATTAAACAATGCTGATTTAATAGCTACTTTCACCACTACAGTATTTACAGGTGCACAAATTGTTTATCCAGGTGCAGACAGGAACGCCAATCCTCAAACGGCACAGGCAGGTATTTTAAAGAAAATAAAGTATCCAACAGGCGGGGAAACTTTGTTTACCTATGAGAGCAATACAGTGTCGGATGATCGGGTTGAAGCTCAACCTGAAATCACCGAGCAGTTCCTTGTTTTTGGATCTGATAACCAGTCTGTATATAATTTGCCTTATCCTTATGAATCCAATGAACTGATTGTACCTGCACAGGGAGCGCAGGTTCAGTTTCATGTTTCAGGATTGCCTAATACGCTATGGCAGGGATGTGATTTTGTTCAATGTGTAGTAATAAAAGATAACAATAGCGTACCCTTTGTCCAGCTAGGTAATGGCTGGGATGGTGTTACGGCTACATGGCCTCCGGGAACATATAAACTCAGGCTGCTTACTGATTGCACGATAGACGCTACGGCTAATTTTAGTATTTCTATTGTTGCAAGGATTCCCGGCACTACACAAGCTGTTTCAATAAGACCTGTGGGAGGATTGAGAATTAAAATGATTGAAGACAAGCCGGGTAATGACGGTCCGTCGATCATAAAAAAATATAGGTACCATCCGGAGAATGATCCAAACCATTCGAGTGGTGTGTTGGTAAATTTTCCTGATTATGGTTATGACCTGAGCGTAACCAATATTAAAAGAGATGAGGGTGGCGAACCTTCCGGACCTGCCAATTATTGTTTTTACAGGGTAAGGCAGTCCTTTTCCAATTATCCGCTGGCAACTACCCAGGGCAGTTATGTTGGTTATAGTCATGTTATCGTAGATTTAGGAGAGAATGGTGAAAGCTGGTATACTTTTGATGCTCATTCTGATGAAGCATTGAGTTTCCCTTTTGCTCCGGTTGATAACTATGATTGGGCACGGGGTTTTCTTTTAAATACAAAAGATTTTATTCGTAAAAATGGTGCTTTAATTCTTGCAAAGGAAACTATTAATACTCCTTATAATTTTAATCAGTTTACAACGTATGGAATTAAAACCGGAAAAGATAATTATTATATTGATGAAGGGGAAATGCTGCCTTATCTTCAACCATTACCAAAGTATTCTTTTTATTCAACTGTAGCGGAGGCTTATGTATTGAGACAAACTAAAGAAAAATTGTATGATCAAAGTGATGCAACAAAATTTATTGAAACTGTCACCAACTATACATACAGTCCGAAGCATCTGCAATTAATACAATCCGGTTCGGTAACAAGTAAAAGTGATCAGGCAACAACAGAGGAAATTGTTTCAAATAAGAAATATCCATTTGATTATACTTTTACCGGTATGCCTGTAGGAGCAGAAGCTACAGGAATTAAAAACCTTCAGGATCTTCATGTAGCTAATGCCGTTATTGAAGAATATGTAGTCAGGCAGAACAGGAATATAATCACTAATCAGCTATCTGATCAACGGATTACTGATGGCAACATTACTACTTACAAAAGCAACCAGCCTTATGCAGATCAACTGCTTAACTTAGATATAAGTACTCCACTTCCCATTTCTAGTTTTGGTGATGGATCATTGATAAATTCAAATACCTTTTTAAAGAATGCCAATGCAGGTATTAATAATTCTTTTAAGCCGGCAGTAATATTTAACAGCTATGATAGTGTTGGTAATATTACCACCCAACAAAGAGCATCTGATATAAAGAAGTCATATATCTGGGGATATAATTATAAATATCCGGTAGCAGAAATTGTTGGTGAAGATTATGCAACCATCATGGCAACTACTAATTTAAATCAGTCGGTTCTCCAAAGTCCTTTAACCGGTGACGAGGATATGCGGGCAGAGCTTAATAAGATCCGCACTACGTTTCCTAATGCTCTTGTTACCACGTATACATATAAGCCGCTGACAGGTATTAGTTCGCTAACGGACATCAATAACCGTTCAACATATTATGAGTATGATTCTTTCGGCAGACTGATTCTTATTCGTGATCATGACAAAAACATTTTAAAAAAGATATGTTACAATTATCAGGGTCAGCAGGGCAATTGTATTGTTAGTGTTGATACACATTAAGTGTTATATGGAACAATGGTGTAATTAATTAAGCTATGAACTAATTTTATTTAAATGCAGATAGTCGAACTGCTAATAAGTTATCTGAACAATAAGAATATTTTATTTCTCATTACTTTATTCTCAATTCCTCTTGTATCGTTTGCTCAGGGTAGTACGATGAGCAATCCGATTGTGATGGGCAACTACGCCGGTGGCTCTTACACGTTTAACGACAGCCGGAGCAACCGTGGTTATGGCAACGAGTATGCTACTCCTGGTGATCCTTACCGGGGCCAGCAAAGTGAAGACATTTACTACCGGTTTACTGTTCAGGGCCAGACGGAGATGAGTGTTGCTACCTGCGCTTCAAACTTTGATACTTACATACATCTGCTAAAAAATGATGGTACGCCACTGGAGCATAACGATGATAACGGTCCCTTGTGTGTGGGCTCCAGGGCTTCCATCAAAACTACTCTTCCTTCAGGGACTTACTTCCTGGTATTGGAAGGTTACGGCTCATCAGTCGGACTGATCAGTACTTTGGTGACGCTTGTAGTGCAGCCTCCTGTGGCTGTGGTTTCAGGTCGCAACTTTACTAAAGTGTGGGAAGCCACTACGCCTGAGCGTGATCCTAACCTGCTGATGCAAAAATCTTTGAGGGAGGTGAAGCAATCCTCTACTTACTTTGACGGGCTGGGAAGACCGGAGCAAACGGTGGTAAAGCAAGGATCGCTGGTGTCGGCAACCGGCACCGGAGGTGACCTGGTAAGTCCTGTGGTGTATGACGGTTTTGGAAGAGAGCAGGATAAGTACCTGCCTTATGTGGCGGCGTCTGCTGACGGCCGTTTTAAGGAGGGTGCGCTTGTTGCACAAAACAGCTATTACTTCTCCGGTTCCGGTCCGCTTGCAGGACAGGGGGAGCAGTACTTTTTTTCAAGAACCGTCTTTGAGCCTTCTCCTTTAAACAGGGTATCGGCTACCATGGCGCCAGGCAATAGCTGGGTGGGAGCAGGCAGGGGTGTTACGCAGTCTTACCAGACCAACACTTTAAGCGATGCAGTGCGTCTCTGGAAGGTAGCTGATGTATTGGGAGACTTTGGCAGTTACTCCTCTACTACTACTTATGCTGCGGGAACGC
>CAXTDO010000425.1:851-5891 GCA_964242315.1 uncultured Flavihumibacter sp. | reverse complement strand
AGGCAGCACTCATATCAACCAGGCTAATTAATCACAATCATCAACCACCCCCGATTAAAAACGTGCTTCGCATCGTTTTTCATCATCCCCTCCTTGAAAAGGAAGGGAACCTGGAACCCGAACTTCAAAATCATTGAACTAAATGACATTGTGCCTTCGCGGTTTCATTGAAAATTTATTTTATTCTCTATAATCATGTCAACCCTTTCAGGATTACAATGTGTATTTGATAACCCGTCAACATTTGATTGATCATTAACCACTAACCATCAACAATTATGGATACCGGCTCTCCTCATACCTCATACCTCATACCTCACACCTCAAGAACAGCTCTCATCACAGGCGGCACACGCGGTATTGGATACGGCATCGCAGTAGCGCTGGCGAAGCAGGGATTCGGCCTGGCTGTTAACGGCGTGAGGCCGGGTGCTTCAGAATCGGTTCAGGCAACGATTGACGCGCTTAAAGCATTTGGTAGCGATGTTATATATTGCCAGGCAGATGTATCTTCGAAAGAGGCCAGGCAAAACATGTTGAACGAGATAGAAGATCATTTCGGCTGCCTTCATGTGTTGGTTAACAATGCCGGCATTGCTCCCAGGCAACGCAACGATATCCTGGAAGCAACGGAAGAAAGCTTTACCGAAGTGCTGACCACAAACCTGCAGGGGCCTTATTTTCTTACCCAGGCGGTCGCCAATAAAATGATCGGTTATCAAAAGCAGCATAACGGTGATGGTTACTGCATTATTAATATTTCATCTATCTCTGCCACAGTGGCTTCGGTGAACAGGGGTGAATACTGTATTGCAAAAGCCGGTGTTAGCATGGCTACCCAGCTTTTTGCAGCAAGACTGGGAGAATATAATATACCTGTGTATGAAATCCGTCCCGGGGTGATACGCACTGATATGACGGCTGGCGTAACCGAAAAATATGATGCATTGATAGCGGGTGGTTTGTTTGTGCAGAAAAGGTGGGGAGAAGCGGATGATGTAGGTAAAGCCGTTGCGGCTTTAGCTGCAGGGTATTTTCCTTATTCTACCGGTCAGGTTTTTATGGTAGACGGAGGGATGACGCTGCCCAGGTTATAACGATATTGCAATATAAAAAACAATCATGATGGAAAGCCCATTAGGAGCAAAGACTGTCCTGCGCCAGCTACTACAGATTCCTGTTATGGTGGCAGCGCTTGGTTACCTGGTTGATATGTACGACCTGTTCCTGTTCAGCGTGGTAAGAGTGCCCAGTTTGAAATCTTTGGGCGTATCCGGCGACCATCTTTTAGACGAAGGCATTGCCCTGCTCAACATGCAGATGGCGGGCTTAGTGATCGGTGGTGTATTGTGGGGAATACTGGGCGATAAAAAAGGAAGGCTTTCCGTACTGTTCGGATCAATCATTATTTATTCTCTTGCCAATATAGCCAACGGATTTGTCACCTCGCTGTCGCAATACGGTTGGTTAAGGTTTATTGCAGGTCTGGGACTAGCCGGCGAGCTCGGAGCGGGCATTACCCTGGTAGCCGAAATCCTTCCTAAACAGATCAGGGGCTATGGCACAACGTTAGTAGCCACTATGGGAGTTCTAGGCGCTATACTGGCTTACTTTGTGGCAGACCTTTTTGCCTGGCGCGTCTCCTATTTTATTGGTGGGGGAATGGGATTACTATTGCTTGTTCTTCGGGTGAGGGTTTTTGAATCAGGCATCTTTGTGCATACAAAAAATACCAGGGTTCAACGTGGCAATATTCTGATGCTTTTTTACAGCAGGGAACGATTGCTTAAATATCTTAAATGCATTTTAATAGGCTTGCCGATATGGTATGTGGTGGGTATCCTGATCACTTTTTCGCCAGAGTTCGGCAAAGCTATCGGGCTGTCTACACCTGTTGAAGCAGGTAAGGCTGTGATGTTTTCTTTTTCAGGCCAGGTGCTGGGAGATATTGTAAGCGGACTGCTTAGTCAGTATTTTAAAAGCAGGAAAAAGGTGATCTTTATATTTCTGTTGCTGTCATTTATATTCATAGGAGTCTATTTGCTTTTTCCATCGCAGCAGTTGACCGTTTTTTATGCAATCTGCGCCTGTCTTGGTTTTGCTAATGGTTACTGGGCCTTGTTTGTAACCATTGCTGCGGAACTGTTTGGTACCAACCTGCGTGCAACAGTGGCTACTACCATTCCTAATTTTGTAAGAGGGGCCACAATTCCATTGACGTTTTTATTTGTGAAAGCCAAGACGCATTTTGGTGTGATGAACGGGGCGATGATTGTGGGTGCGCTTACGCTTGTTCTCGCTTTGCTTGCACTTAAATATCTGGATGAGACTTTTGTGAAAGATTTGGATTACGTGGAGGAATGATTTTTTAACCACAGAGAAAGCCGGAGTTAAAGAAGAGGTTACACAGAGACGTTCTCTGTGTAACCTCTTCTTTAACTCCGGCTTTCCCTCTGTGGTTAAAAAAAATTACTTCAACACAGCCTTCTTTATCACCTTCTCACCCACCAATTTACCCAACTGCATACCATTTACAATAGCCTCCCTGAAATGAATGCCGCCATACAGCCGGCTCATGGCAGCCTCTCCGGCAGCATCCGAAAAAGAATTAAATATCCTGTCAGGAATACCAAAAGGCCTTTCAACATTATCAACGTAACGGAATTGCTCTCCATACAAATGCGCAAGCACCACCGCTGCGGCCGTTGATATAACACTATGCCCACTCGGATACTCCGGGAAAGGCGGTGTTTGAAGCAGGGGCTGCCAGGTAGGAGAGAGCAGCGCCTGTATAGCCGTAACCGGACGAATGTAATTGCTCCTATACTTCTCATCCCATGTAGCAATAAACGCATCAAAGATGGCAACGGATACCAGGCTATAAGATAACATAGCCTCAGCCAGCGCCTGCTTTTGCTGACGGATAGCGATTCCCGTTATACCAATCCAATGGCCACCGGGAGACAGTTTCTTTACGCTGTACACCAAATGCCCGATAGTGGTGGTTGCATAAGAATTACAGTCCCAGAAATTTGCCTGCGCCGTTTGTTCACTCGTATTTTTGTCGGTAGTCTCGAATACTTCTTTACATTCTTCTAAAAATGGTTTAGAATTATAGGCTGCCGGTTTAGGTAATAAAAATTCATCCGGCTTTACTAATGTCATCGGACGGATCTGGTTCCAGTAAGGCTCAATGGCTTCCATGTAGTCGGGCGGCGTTTGTTTCCATAACCCGGTTTCGCTGCCGGAGGTGAACCGTTGCAGCGTTCTTGTATGAATATAGTTATCCTCTTTCGCCCATTTTATAATTTGTTCCGCTACCTGTTCACCATATTTTACCGAACGCTCGCTGACCTGCGCAGGCACTTTCCTTTTTTTTAAAGCTTCACTCACCGGCTCCCAGGATTGCTGAAACTGGTCTTTGGAAAAAACAAATGCATAACCGGTTTTATAAAAAGCGGTGGTTCCTGCAATAAGCCAGTCGTAGGTGGCTCCATCAGTTGGTTTGGGTAAGGATTGTAATCCGGTTAACTGACCTGAATAACTTTTTAAAGAAGCATTGCTGTGCCTTACCGCCTCATAAAAGGCAATTAGTGTATAGGCATAGTTGCGGCTGGCGACTAGCGGTGAGGTAATGTCGTGAACCATTACATCGGTTAAGCATTGCAGGCCTTTTTGGGCAATCTCAATGTCCTGACCTTGCGCCGTAACCCGTTGAGAAAAAAACAGCAATACACTAATTAATTTTAAAAATCTGGATCTTATCATTGTTATTGGCAACTATTACATAATCATCAATCCTGATTAATTTCCTTGCATCTTTAGCTGCGTCAAAGCCGGTATCTGCAATAACTGAAAAAGCCGCATTCTTATTTTGAGATACCATCAGCAAACCCTTGCCTGCATCATATCTTCCCGACTGGGCTCTTACTGCATAATTGTTCCCCACCATCAGCAGGTCCTTCAATCCATCATGATTAAAATCATCCCATAAAAAATCCCTTAGTGGAAATACCTGTGCGTCATTCCCAAAAGCACTGAAATGGAAGTCTTTGCCGTCATTTATAAAAACGCCCGACCTGAATTCTTCCACTTTCAAATGAATGGCTTTACTAAACTGCTCATCAGTGAAGATGTCATGAATAGTGGCCTCTGAATAGGCTGCATAGTTGGGAAACTTTGTTTTGATTGACGGAACCTGATCCAGCAGTTCATCGCGTGTGGGCAAGGGATAACTTTTGCCCTGGATGAAATAACTGATGATGGCGTCCAGTGATCCGTTGTTATCGATATCGGCGGCATCAATGGTGACGGGTTGGTTTTCTGTGGGTTTCATCTGGCTGTTCAATCCATGATTGCCGGCTATAATATCCAGGTTGCCGTCATGATCGATATCTGCGATTTTGATGCAGTTCCACCAGCCGGTGGAGTGTGCAATTTGTTGCTGTTGCCCCTGACTAAAATATGGTGCTTTGGACTGACCCCATAATATAGTCAGGGGCATATATTCACCCGCGAGTATCAGGTCATCAAAGCCGTCTTTATTCATATCGGCCACGGTTGCGGTGCTGACCATACCGATGTGTTTTAAAAAGTCGGGTGTCACGTCTACATAAATTCCATTATCATTCCTGAATAAATAGCTCTGCGGTGCAAGGGGATAAGAACCGGTGCTAACCTGTCCTGCCCTGAAGATATCCAGGTCACCATCCTTATCAAAATCGAAAGCAACTACGGTACCTCCCGAAGACTGCGTTGCAGGCAACACAAAGGGCCGGTAAGAGAAATTCCCTTTTCCATCATTCCAGTAAATATGATCCTGGAAGCCTGATTCATTGCCACCACTAACCACATAGAGATCGAGGTCGTTATCATGATCCAGGTCGGCAAAGACAGCCTCCACTGCTTCAAAATCTTTGAATTGATCAAAAACGGCATTCCTGCATTCGATGAATTTGCCGGCGCCCTGGTTAAGGAAGATAGCGCCCGGCTGGCCTTTTGCTCCACCAATAAAAAAATCCTTTTTGCCATCACCGTTAA
>CAXTDO010000425.1:0-841 GCA_964242315.1 uncultured Flavihumibacter sp. | reverse complement strand
ATTTACATCACCGGCAGCAAGCGCAGGACCATTTCTTGAAAACTGATGCGGAAGCAATGGTTCTCTTTTAAAATCATTGTAACCATCTTCAACGTGTTTAAATATGCTGTCAGTAAGGTTTTCGGTAAATAACATCGGTGGTTCCTTAATCACAACAATATTGTCAACCGCATTTTTTTCATCTATGGTGATGACTTTATTTACAGGCTGATTTTTTATTACCTGAGTTTTTCCGTCTTTCCAGAAAACGGTCACTGTAACCATTAGCCGCTTTCCTAATCCAAAAATGAGACAGGGTTCAACGGACGATTGAAAGCCATGTACCAGTTCCAGTTCCTGCACTTGTTGAAAACCATCATCGGCAGAGACAATCACTTTGTTACCGATGCCAAGCTCATTGTTCTTTGTACCTGAGAATTTTATTTTGAGGAAATTATTTTTCAGGTCCTCCGCATGATTCTGCCAGATGAAGGCAGGCTGGTTGATATTGTTTACTACCAGGTCCCAATCGCCGTCATTATCAAAATCACCATATGCGGCACCGTTAGATAAGGAAGGAGCATCCATACCCCATTGCCGGCTTACATCCTGAAATGATAAATCACCTTTATTTTTAAAAAGATAATTTTTAACCTGTGAAGCCGGCATCTTCTGCACAATATCAAACAGGTCGGGTTCTTTACCGGCGGCCCTTGCTGTTTTTATTGCTTCCGGTGCGTCGTATTTTAAAAAGTCCATGCTGGTATAATCGCGCATATAGCCATTGGATATAAAAAGATCCTGGAACCCGTCGAGGTCGTAATCGCCAAACAAAGCAGACCAGCTCCAGTCTGTATTGGAG
>CAXTDO010000424.1:0-5894 GCA_964242315.1 uncultured Flavihumibacter sp. | reverse complement strand
GTGCAGCCGGTAGCTGCATTGCAAAGCGAGTATTCCATGTTTTATCGTGCACCCGAAGGGGAAATAATACCAACCTTGGAAGAACTGGGAATTGGCTTTGTACCTTTCAGTCCGCTGGGCAAAGGATTTCTTACAGGAACTATAACTGCGGACACAGAGCTTGACAAAACTGATGGCAGAAGTATGTCGCCTCGTTTCAGCAAAGAAAACAGAGAAGCCAATCAGGCATTAGTTGATTTGGTTGTTTCTATTGCGAAAGATAAAGAAGCGACGCCTGCACAAGTCGCATTAGCCTGGCTTCTGGCGCAAAAGCCCTGGATTGTGCCGATACCCGGCACTTCAAAGTTGCATCGCTTACAGGAAAATATCGGCGGGGCAAGCCTTTTATTAAATCATAATGAAATGGGCGGCATAAATGCAGCATTGGCAACCATCAAAATCTCAGGCGACCGCTATCCGGCACAGATGCAGGCGAAAGTTGGTAAGTGAGCCACTTGCTAACTAAGGAATTGAAAAAAAAGCCCCACTTGTGCCAACATGAACTTGGCGCAAGCAGGGCGGAAGAACATGGGCTTGTATTGTACTGAAAATGGTTATACTTTTTATTGTATTCCTGACATAAGTTAACAAGTTATCAAACCATTTTCAATACGATACAAAGTTTTTATTAGTATAAAATGTAAAAAAATCCTCTGTTAACGTTTTGTATCTTTATTGCGATGACGGCTTTAGAGACTTATATTCATACCTATTTTGAAGTAGCTACTGATGAACTTGCATCGATCGCCAATTTCTTTAAACCTGTTGCATTAACGAAAGGTGAGTATTTTTTAAAAACAGGCAGGTTATCAAACAGGCTTGGGTTTATACAATCCGGCATCCTGAGAGAATTTGTAATAAGGGAAGACAAAGAAGTAACAAAATGGATTTCAACCAAAGGACATTTTGCCGTGGATTTATCAAGCTTTGTTTTTAACCAAAAAGCTAGATGGAATATCCAGGCATTAACGGATTGCGAGCTGTATATAATCAGCAGCGAAGATTACAGAAAAATAAAAGAAGTTGTACCAAGATGGACAGAACTGGAGAAGCTGTTTATCGCTAAATGTTTTGCAGTATTAGAAGACAGGATTCTCACACACCTATCCATGACGGCAGAAGAGCGTTATAACCAACTATTTGATTTTAATAAAGAACTTTTCAACCTGGTGCCGCTGCAATATTTAGCATCCATGCTTGGCATGACACCGGAAACATTAAGCAGGCTCAGAAAGAAAACCATTACCAAATAATTTACCGTTACTGAAAAAATAAGCCAGCACCCAGGCTGTATGAATATGCCTAACGGGATTACAAAATAATTTTCCCGGAAGCCCGCCGCGTTAGCGGCTTAAGTTAAGTATGATATTACGCATTGGATAGTTTTTTTTAACCACAGAGGAGGAAACACAGAGGGCACAGAGAATGCCTCTGCGCCCTCTGTGTTTCCTCCTCTGTGCCCTCTGTCGTTAAAAAACCGGCCGAACGGTTAAGACGTATCACGTCAGTTTACAATTAACTTAACACGAGTAAACTTCTTGATTTTTATCAAGAGCATGCGTTGATTTACTTTTCATTTTTGTGTTGTCAATAAAGCATGTCACTTAAAAGCAAAGCAAAATGAAAAGTATTAATCAGAATGCACCTGTAAAATGTAGTAAAACAATTTTAATAAACGCAACCCGGCAAAAAGTATGGTCGGTTGTCACCAATATTAATCAATGGGATTCCTGGCAAACAGACATCACTAAACCTATTTTGAAAAGTGAACTTAAACCTGGAGCCGTATTTACATGGAAAACAGGTGGCGCCAATATCCAGTCTACTTTACATACTGTTGAGCCATACAGCAAATTTGGATGGTCTGGTAAAGGTCTTGGCATGACGGCTGTTCACAACTGGACTTTGAAGGAACTTAATGGACAGACAGAGGTAACCGTTGATGAAAGCATGGAAGGACTACTTACAAGTCTTTTCAAAAAATTATTTAATAGAAACCTTGAGAAAGGAATGACACACTGGTTACAATTACTGAAGAATCAATGTGAATTGTAATTTATGTTAACCATGATTTTTTGCAATTGAATGTATATTTTAAATAGCATACTTTTCGGCGGTAAAACTTACCTGTGACGTGATAGCTGACGGCTGATAGCTAAATTCAAACTTTTTTTTTAATTCTTACTACAGGGGGAATAAGTTTATACATAACGGGAGTTACAATTCTTGAAAGAATAGTAGAACTGATCAGACCTCCGATCAGCACTAACGCCAGGGGCGATATTTGCGGATTGGGATTTAATGCAAGCGGGATCAATCCGCCAATAGCTGTTAATGATGTAAGTACAACCGGCAGAAAACGTATTTCGCCTGCATGTTCAATAGCCTTGTTCAATTCTTCCCCTTGTTCCCTTAACTGGTTGGTAAAGTCAACCAGCAGAATGGAGTTTTTAACTTCTATGCCTGCTAAGCCGATGAAACCAATAATGGCTATAAAAGACATGGGGTTTCCTGTTAGCCACAGCATTGATACCCCTCCTACCACCCCAAGTGGAATAACAGAAAGCACGATCAGGATACCTTTAAAAGTTTTAAACTGAAGAATTAATACAGCAATAAACAGGAATACAGTTAGCAGAATCACCGTAATAAATCCACCGCCAAAAGCGTCTCCTTCGCTTTCTGCTTCTCCGGATAATTCATAATAATAGCCACGGGGCATTTTCAGTGCGTTCAGTTTCGGCAAAATATCTTTTAATATATTATTGGCGAGTACATTTCTTTGAGTTGAGGAAGTAACTTTCGCAAAGCGGTTTTTATTGAAATGATTTACTGTGCTGGTGGAAGTTTCAAAAGCAACCCTTGCAATTTGATTAAGTGGTATCGGAATACCTGCTGCATTATTTACAAACAGATTTTTAAATACATCCAGGTTTGTAAATTTATTCCTGGTTACATCCGCTATAACTTTGTAATCATCTGATTTTTTATCGCTGTATAAACCAACCTGCAGTCCTGCAACAGCCATTCGAACGGTTTTGTCAATGTCAACTGTCAGCACACCCAATGTCCTTGCTTTTTCCCGGTTGATGTTTACTTTGATATCTGTTTTTAGAACATTTAGTTCATTGCTGACATAGATGGCACCCGGATGTGATTTTAAAATATCCTCTACCTGAAAGGAAAGCCGGCGCAGGGTATCAAGGTTATCTCCAAATACCCTTATTGAAATGGGTGCTTCAATAGGAGGCCCTTGCTCAAAATCTTTTATTTCCACCCTGGCGAATGGAAAATCGGCAAACTGGTTGCGTAGCTGTTCTATCAGTTTCTTTTTGTCAACTGGTTTTGCGTGTGCGTCTAACTGCACAAATATTTGTGCAAAGTCATTCTTGTCTTCCTGTTGCGACACGTTGTAATAAATCTGCGGCCTTGCCCACATTGGAAGTGAAATACAGTATTTCCTTATTATTCCTCAAGCTATCTTCTACCATTCCTGTAATCCTGTTACTTTCCTGTAAACTTGTTTGCAGGGGCATCCGCAGATTAAGGAGGAATATTGGTTTTTCAGAAGTCGGAAATAGCCTAAAACCGATTATCGGAAATAAAGCGAAAGAAGCAGCAAACAGACCAAACGAAATAATCAGGGTCAGCACCGGCCTTTTTAAGCAGGCTGCCATTAGTCTCGAATAGGTGGCATGTATTCCCTTTTTTAATGCTTTTAGGAAGAAATTGCCTTCAGGGTCTGCATGTTCTTTTAATAGCCTGCTTGCAAGGAATGGAACTACTGTCAGGGAAACAATCACAGAAGCCAGGACGCTGCATATTACCGCCATTGGCAGCCCTCTCACAAACTCACCAGGTCCGCCCGGCAAAAAAATCATCGGCATAAAAGAAATAGCCAGCGTAGCTGTACATCCAAATACGGCAAATGTAATTTGTTTGGTGGCTTTTATTGCCGCTTTCTCTTTTGAATAGCCTTCTCTCAACCAGCGTTCAATATTTTCCACTACAACAATACTATCATCTACCAACAAACCCAAAGCTACTACCAACCCCACTATACTCAATTGGTTAAGGGAATAGCCGAACAACTTCAAACCTACCAATCCCAACGCCAGAGAAAGCGGAATCGCTACCATTACAATCAACGATGCCCTTGTTCCCAGCGGCAGCAGTGTTATTAAAACCAACAGAATGGCTATCAAAAAATCAATTCCAAGCCCCGACAAACGCCGGGCTACATTATCAGCCTGGTCGAAGTTTTTAATCAGTTTTATATTCTCAGGCAATGTCTTTTCAAATGCTGCAATTACCGGTATAAACTTTTTTTGCGTAGCGGTAATGTTAGCGCCTTTCTTTTGTGCCGCATTTACCAAAATGCAACGATGTCCGTTGATACGGGTGATATGCTTTTCTTCCTCATTTTTAAATCCTATAGTGGCAATATCTTTTAAATAAATTATTTTTCCGTCGGCGTTGTACACAACCGTACCGGCAATATCATCTACACCTGCAAACTTTCCACTGGTCTTTACATTGAATGTTTAGAGCCGGCTGTAATACTGCCACCCGGAATATTTGCATCTTCACTTTGCAGGCTGCCGGTAACAATTTGGAGCGGAATTTTTAATTCCGCCATTTTATCCAACTGCAAATCCACTCGCACTATCTGTTCAGGCACACCGGAGATTCTGATTTTCTTTAAGTCAGTTACCTTTTCCAGATCATCCTTTAAATCATCTGCATATTCCTTTAATCTCTTGTAGGGGGCAGTTTCCGATACCAATGCCACTTGTAAAATGTTTACGTCAGTAGGGTCAATCTTTCGTATTTCAATGCTGTAAATATCTTTAGGCAGTTCATTCCGCAATGCATTCACCTCTCTCACGACCTCCTGGTATTTATTATCCACATTTTCACCATACTGAAATTCCACTTTTATAATGGCAAGGCCGTCCTGTATTTCAGTGGTGATTTTGTCAATATTTTCCAGTTCATACATTTTATTCTCAATCGGTTTCACCACCAGTTCTTCCATATCCTTTGGACTGGTGCCGGGATATACTACTACTACCGGATAAGATGGGGGATTGATCTGAGGATCTTCGGCTCTTGGCATCGTAAACAGCGTTACCGAACCCACTACAGCTATCATTACAAATATTACAAGGGTAAACTGGTAATTCTTTACGGAAAAATTTGTCAGGTTCATACAATTTATTTAATGATGTTTATTCTTGATTTTTCATTTAAAAAGGCGCTGTTTGACACAATCACTTCATTAATATTTTCTAGGCCGGCTTTGATATATACCTGCCCATTATCAAAACTCTCAATGGTTACAGGTATGCGTCTTACTTTGGTAGCGCCATCGGGTATAAAAACAAATGCAGCATTGCCATCGGCTTCAATCAGTGCATCATATGGAATAGCTGACAGGGTCTTTTGAGCGTTGGTGCTTATGGCAGCTTTGGCAAACATTCCTATGGCCGGGCAACTGCCACTTAAATCCAGTCTCAATTCCACCTGAAAGGAACCGCTGTTTGGGTCTGCTGCCTGTGATTTTCTGAATACAGTGGCAGTGAATATTTTGTCCGGGAAGGCATCAATCGATACTGAAGCAATCTTTCCGATATTGATAGCAGCCCATTCTTTGTCTGTAACTCCCAATTTTAAGGTCCAGTTGTTATTACCGGAAGTTTCATTAATAGCCAGCACAGGAGAACCTGGCGCCACCACTTCACTTTCATTGGCAATTTTCTTTGTTATAAATCCATCTGCTTCTGAATAGATATATGCAAACTTTTTATTGAATGCAACCGCATCCATAGTTTTACCTGCAATATCAACTACCG
>CAXTDO010000423.1:0-5911 GCA_964242315.1 uncultured Flavihumibacter sp. | reverse complement strand
GGCGGGATCGAACCGCCGACACAAGGATTTTCAGTCCTTTGCTCTACCGACTGAGCTACCGCACCATCCGTTTACAAATATTACTTATTTGTTTGGGCAGCAAAAATAAGAGATTATAAATAATTTCAAAAATTATTCTTAAATGCCATATTCACATAAAAACTTGATACGCATGATCTTTAACTGTTCCCACGTGTAGTCGCTGTCGCTTAACTCCTGTAGAGCTATCTGCAGGCTGCTGGTTTCGCAGCTTTTGAAATAGTCAAGAATTTCATTCTGATCATCTTCATCTACCATCTCATCGATGGCGTAGTCAAGGTTAAGCTTGGTACCGCTTCCTACTATGGTTTCTATTTCTTCCAGTAAGCCATCTATGCGCATGTCTTTATTTTTGGCAATTGTTTCGAGCGCTATTCTTTTATCGGTTTGCTGGATGATATAAACTTTTAATCCGCTTTTATTTACCACGCTTTTCATCACAAAATCGTCGGGCCTGATGATGTCATGTTCTTCCACATAGGCGGCGATCAATTCTACGAATGGCTTTCCGTAACGAAGCGCTTTTCCTTTGCTTACACCCTGACATTTCTCCAGTTCCAGAGTAGTGGTGGGATAGAGTGTTGCCATATCCTGGAGCGTGGTTTCAAGGAAGATAACAAAGGGTGGCAGACTTTTTTTCTTGGCTTCCTTCTGCCTCAGGTCTTTAAGCATTTCCAGCAGGGTTTCATCCAGGGAACCTGCACTGCCAACAGCAGGCTCAGCTCCTTCGTCATCATCTGCATTAGCCTCTTCAAACAGGTTGTTCATAACAATTTTGAACGAAGTAGGCTTTTTAAGGAATTTCTCGCCTTTGGCGGCAATCTTCAGCACACCGTATTCTTCTATGTCTTTATGTAGCATTCCTTCCAGCAACAGTTGACGGATGAGTGAGTTCCAGTAATGTTCAGCTTCATTTTTACCTATTCCAAATTCAGGAATTTTATCGTGCCGGTACATCTGCACCTGGGTGGTAAGTTTGCCCATAAGAATATAAACGGCATAGTCGGTAGGAAAACGTTCATCGAGCGCCCTTAAAACTTTCAATGCCTTTACGGCATTTTCTTTTGCTTCTACTCTTTCTTTCGGATGCAGGCAGTTGTCGCAACTGCCGCAGTTTTCATCAGTATAATCTTCACCAAAATAGCTTATCAGCACTTTTCGCCTGCAAACGCCGCTTTCAGCGTAAGCTACCGTTTCATTAATAAGCTGAGCGCCCACTTCCCGCTCGCTAAGCGGCTTGTCGCGCATCAGGTGTTCCAGTTTAGAAACATCTTTGTGAGAATAATACAGTATACATTTTCCTTCCAGTCCGTCTCTTCCACCGCGACCGGTTTCCTGGTAGTAGTTTTCAATACTTTTAGGAATGTTGTAATGTATCACGAAACGAACATCCGGTTTGTCGATACCCATTCCGAAGGCAATGGTAGCAACGATCACCTGCACATCTTCATTCAAGAAAAGATCCTGGCGGTGAGCTCTTAATTTGCTATCAAGGCCTGCATGATAAGCTACGGCTTTAATGTTGTTAGCCATGAGCATGTCAGCCAGTTCTTCGGTTGTTTTCCGGTTTAATGTATAAATAATTCCACTCTTGCCTTTGTTCTGAACAATAAAGCGAACGATACTTTTTATCGTTTCTTCTTTATTGATCTTAGGCAACACTTCGTAATATAAATTAGGACGGTTGAAAGAAGATATAAAGATGTTGGCGCCACGCAGTTTCAGATTCTTAACGATATCGCTCTGCACTTTTGGTGTTGCCGTAGCGGTTAAAGCAATAACGGGGATTTTATCATTGATAATTTCCATCATTTCCCGTAATCGCCTGTACTCGGGACGAAAATCATGGCCCCATTCCGAAATACAATGAGCTTCATCCACTGCAAAAAAAGATATCTTAAGATCACTGAAAAAATCAAGATTTTCCTGTTTGGTCAGCGTCTCAGGGGCAACGTACAGCATCTTGGTTTTACCATTCAGCAGATCCTCTTTTACTTGGGTAATTTCTTTCTTTGTAAGAGTTGAATTTAAGAAATGTGCAATATCATCATTGCTGCTGTAGCTTCTTACAAGGTCAACCTGGTTTTTCATTAAGGCTATTAGTGGGGAAACTATAATAGCAACGCCCTCGCTTAATAAAGCAGGAAGCTGATAGCACAAGCTTTTACCGCCGCCGGTAGGCATGATAACAAAAGTATCCCGGCCAGATAAGAGTGATTTAATGATAGCTTCCTGGTCGCCTTTGAAGGTGTCGAAGCCAAAATATTCAAGTAGTTTTTCGTTTAGATCAATCTGACTTGTGGTGGAAGCTTTAGATTTGTCAGATGCTTTTTTTAAAGTAGTTTTTTTAGAAGTTGAAATAGCCATATTCTTTAATTTTCCTGCTCACAAAATATTGCTTTGCTTTTAATAACGTAACGGATTAAATATTTTTAAAGATTGTTCCATAGATGTTAATATATCAATTCTACGCTATGCATAAAATTTCCGGGTGATATCTTACCCGCAGAATAAAGGTTTACACCCATAGAAGTCCCCGATAATTACTTAAAATTGCCCGGCTGCTGGTAGATTAGGCAATAGAAATATAAAGCAGCCCGGTACTTCAGGGATTTTAAGGATTGCGAAGATAACAAAACAAAACCTTTCTAAAACTTCTGAATTGTTAAACAGCTTCTTTCGTATTAAAATATATTGAATTTGGAGGGTACCTTTAAAAAATTAATTTTGCTGCTTGTACATGGATAGAAAAAGCATTCAGCTAACCGCCAACCGAACGATACTGTTGGAAGCAGAGTCGATAATAGGGTTACAGCAATATGTAAACGAAGATTTTATAAGAGCTGTAGAGGTAATTCTTTCTTGTAAAGGCAGATTAGTAATCAGTGGTATAGGCAAAAGCGCCATAATTGCTCAAAAGGTTGTTGCCACATTAAACTCCACGGGAACTCCGGGGCTGTTTATGCATGCGGCCGATGCAATACATGGAGACCTGGGTATGGTTCAGGAGCAGGACATTGTGATGATCATCAGTAAAAGCGGTGACAGCGCTGAAATAAAGGTATTGGTAACTTTAATTAAAAGCTTTGGTAACATTGTAATTGCTATGGTAGGAAATACGGAATCTTTTCTTGCAAGGCAGGCAGATATTGTATTAAACACCTCTGTTTTAAAAGAAGCCTGTCCTAATAACCTGGCGCCTACAAGTAGTACTACTGCCCAACTTGTTATGGGAGATGCACTTGCCATTTGTTTGATGGAACAAAATAATTTTACAGGTGAAAATTTCGCCAGGTTTCATCCCGGAGGCATACTCGGTAAAAAATTGTACTTACGGGTGCAGGATCTGTACACTGAAAGTGAAAAGCCCAAAGTGTTTGCGCATCAAAGCGTTAAAGAAGTGATTGTTGAAATGACACGCAAAAGATTAGGCGTTACCGCTGTAGTAGATGAAACAGACCAACTATTGGGTATCATAACCGATGGTGATCTTCGCAGAATGCTGGAAAAAGAAAGTTCGTTAGAACAAATTACTGCAAAAGACATTATGACAGTGAACCCTAAAACTATAATGCCTAACGAACTGGCGGTTCAGGCGCTTGATGCATTACGAAAACATGAAATTACCCAACTGGCTGTAACGAGTGAGGGAAGGTACCTGGGAATTATTCATTTGCATGATTTATTAAAAGAAGGCTTGATTTAAACTAATTGTTCTGTTACAGCGTATAAACAGATACTATATTTCAACGGGTATATAATATTTAAACGTTACCTCGTTATTACGACGAAAATCAAATATCATGAATAAACATAATTACGTAGTTATAATGGCCGGCGGTATTGGAAGTCGTTTCTGGCCAATGAGCCGCACCGGATATCCGAAACAATTTCTGGATATTCTTAATACCGGCAAAACATTAATTCAATGGACATTTGAGAGGTTTGCCTCTTTTATACCTAAACAGAATATTTATGTAGTTACCTCACACGAATACGCCTCAATAGTAGAAGCGCAGTTACCTGAAATACCCATTGAGAATATTCTTGGAGAACCCTCCCGCAAAAATACCGCACCCTGTATTGCGTATATTTCTTTCAAGCTACTTCAAAAAGATCCGCAGGCATCGTTGATCGTTGCTCCCGCCGATCATATTATTCTCGATAATACAGCTTTTCATAAAGTTTGCCTCGAAGCCCTCACTTTTGTAAATAAGCACAATGCTTTTATCACGCTTGGTATAAAGCCCAGCCATCCTAATACAGGTTATGGCTACATTCAGTATGAACAGCATGCCATTACCGATAGTGTTTATAAAGTAAAAACATTTACTGAAAAACCTAATCTTGAACTGGCAAAAACATTTGTTGCAAGCGGAGATTTTTTATGGAACGCCGGCATCTTTGTGTGGCAGGTTAACACCATCATTACCGCATTTGAAAAATACCTGCCGGAAATGTATGAAGTGTTCTATGCCGAAAAAGAAAAATTCAATACGCCTGAAGAGGAAAAATCGTTGAATGAAATTTATCCCCTTTGTACTAATATCTCTATCGACTTTGGCATCATGGAAAAGGCTGATAACGTTTATGTAATTCCCTCCTCTTTCGGCTGGAGCGACCTGGGTACCTGGAACAGCGCTTATGAAAATTTAGAAAAGGATGATTCGGGAAACGCCATTGCCAGTGATAATGTAATTTCTATTGATGCCACCAATTGTATGGTGCATGCTCCGAAAGAAAAATTATTATTACTGCAGGGGATGGATAATTATATCGTTGTAGATACACCGGATGTACTTATGATATGTAAGAAGGATAAAGAGCAGGAAATAAAGGAGTACGTAGCAGAAGTTAAAAGAAATAAAGGGGAAAAGTTTATATGATGTTCAGCTATCAGCAGTCAGCCGTCTGCTATCAGGAGATACAAACCTGATGTGCTTTCCACCTGATAGCTGAGAATATTATACCTTAGTCATTAAATAATATAAGTATGCAACGTGTTAATTATGCTTCCGGCGCCCGATGGGAAGAAATTATCGGCTATAGTCGTGCTGTAAAAATTGGCAATGTGGTTGAGGTTACCGGTACTGTTGCTGTTGATGAGAACAACCAGTTAGTAGGGAAAGATAATACTTATGAGCAGGCAAAATACGTGCTGCATAAAATTGAAAAAGTACTGGAAAGGGCCGGCGCTGCATTAAAGGATGTTGTGAGAACCAGAATATATGTTACTGACATTTCACAGTGGGAGGAATTTGGTAAAGCACATGGTGAAGTTTTTAAGGATATCAAACCCTGTACTACTTTGGTGGAGGTAAAAGCCCTTATCAGTCCTGAATACCTGATTGAAATAGAAGCTACTGCTATACTACATACTTTATGAGTTGTTACGTGTTTTTTTGAACCACAAAGTCTGAACCTCGATTTACTTGATTGAAGGATTATGCGGATAATGATGAACCCATCAAGATAATCCTTCAATCAAGTAAATCGAGGTTCAGACTTTGTGGTTCAAAAAAATCCTCAAGAACTAATTACTCACCTAACAGTATTCTCTAAGTGAATATACAATCAAAACTCCCGGAAGTAGGCACCAACATTTTTACCGTAATGAGTTCCCTGGCAATTGAATACAAGGCCGTTAACCTGGGCCAGGGCTTTCCTGATTATCCAATGAATGAAACATTGATTGATCTGGTAGATAAAACCATGAAGGATGGCTTTAATCAATATACTCATATGAATGGGTTGCCGGCGTTAAGGGAAGTGCTGGCAGCAAAGAATCAATCACTATACAATGCTGACATAAATCCTGATACGCAAATCACCGTTACTCCCGGAGGTACCTATGCTATTTACACCGCATTAA
>CAXTDO010000422.1:0-5927 GCA_964242315.1 uncultured Flavihumibacter sp. | reverse complement strand
AATATCTTACTTTTGCTCTGACTTAAAATAATCCATTACAATTTAAAATAATATATCCAGTGATTCATAATTTCAATGCAGGTCCCAGTATTCTACCGAAAGAGGTTTTTGAAGAAGCCGCCCGGGCAGTGGTTAATTACAATGATACCGGCTTGTCTATCCTGGAGATTGGCCATAGAACCCCGTTATTTCAATCTGTGCTGGATGAAGCCATTGCACTGGTAAAAGAACTGATGCAACTTAACAGCAATAAGGAAGTATTGTTTTTACACGGCGGCGCCTCCACCCAGTTTTACCAGGTGCCGATGAATTTGTTAAACGACGGAGAAACAGCCGCTTACCTCGACTGTGGCGTTTGGGGAACAAAAGCTATAAAAGAAGCAAAATTATTTGGTACTGTTGACGTGGTTGGCAGTTCAAAAGATAAAAACTATAGCTATATTCCTAAAGATTTTGTAGTTCCTTCCAATGCAAAATATTTCCATTACACTACTAATAACACTATTGAGGGAACACAGATGCATTTTGTGCCTGAAACATCTGTGCCCCTGATAGCAGATATGAGCAGCGATATCTTAAGTACGGTAATGGACTTTAACCAGTTTGAACTGATCTACGCCGGAGCACAAAAAAACATCGGCGCGGCAGGTGTTAATCTGGTAGTTCTTAACAAAGAAATTGCGGGCAGGTCAGCCCGTAAGTTACCTACCATGATAGACTATAAAAATCATATCGACAACGGTTCCATGTTAAATACGCCGCCGGTGTTTGCCATATACGTTTGCCTGCTTACATTACGCTGGTTGAAGAAGCAGGGCGGTGTAGCCGGTATTGAAAAAATTAACAATCAAAAGGCTGAACTGCTGTATCATACGCTGGATGCACTACCCATTTTTAAACCCACAGTTGCAAAAGAAGACCGCAGCAAAATGAATGTAGTATTCGTTATGGAAGACCCGAATCAGGAAAAAGAGTTTCTGGAGATTTGCAAGAAGGAAGGTATGATAGGAGTTAAAGGACATAGGAACGTTGGCGGATTCAGAATAAGTTTGTATAATGCCCTGGATTTAAACAGCGTAGTAGCGATTACAGATTTAATGAGTTATTTCGCAAAAAATAAAGCTTAACTCTAATCATTAAAATCCATTCATGGCAACCATAGCACCATTTAAAGCATTACGTCCACAGGCACAATTTGCAAAGCAGGTAGCATCGCCACCTTATGATGTACTGAACAGCAAAGAGGCCAAAATAGCAGCCAGGGGTAATCCAAATTCATTCCTGCACATCACCAAATCTGAAATAGACCTGCCTGAAAATATTGATGTTCATTCTCAACCCGTATATGATAAAGCCAAAGAAAATTTAAAAGCCTTCCTGCAACGCGACATACTTTTCAGGGAAAACAAACCCTGTTACTATATCTACCAGTTAATTATGAATGGCCGTACGCAAACGGGACTGGTTTGCGGATCTTCGCTCGATGACTACGAAAAGGATATCATAAAAAAACATGAATATACCCGTCCTGAAAAAGAGCAGGATCGTATCAACCACATAGCCACATCCGGGGCGCAAACAGGCAACGTATTTCTTGCTTACCGCACCGTGGACGATATTGATATCACTATTGAGCAATGGAAACAAAAGAACACAGCGGTGTATGATTTTACTGCAGAAGATGGTATCCGCCATACAATATGGGTAATAAACAACGACGGTGTCATTCAAACAATAACAGAACTGTTTGCATCAAAAGTTCCTAATACTTATATCGCCGATGGACATCATCGCGCAGCAAGCGCATACAAGGTAAGAATGGAGTTGGGAAGAAAGGCTACGGCAAACTCAAAACTGTTTTTAACTACTTTGTTCCCTTCTACCCAGTTACATATCATGGATTATAACCGGGTGGTAAAAGACCTGAATGATTTGGATGAAACCACCTTTCTCAAACTCCTTGAGGAAGATTTTGAGGTGGAGAAAACGTCTTTGCAATTTTGTCCGGCTCAATTACACGAATTTGGAATGTACCTCGATAGAAAATGGTATAAATTAACTGCAAAAGAAGGAACTTATACCAATGACCCTATTGGCCTATTGGATGTAACGATTCTTCAAAACAATTTACTGGATAAAATATTAGGCATAAAAGATCAGCGTACAGACTCACGTATCGATTTTGTTGGTGGTATTCGCGGACTGGAAGAATTGGAAACCAGGGTGGGAAGCGGCGAAATGAAAGTGGCTTTCAGTCTTTTTCCTGTAAGCATTCAGCAATTGTTTGATATTGCCGACAGTGGCAATGTAATGCCGCCGAAAAGTACCTGGTTCGAACCAAAGCTACGCGATGGTCTTTTAACACATTTAATTGATTGAGACTTATTGACAAATTTTAATAAATTGTAAACCGTTTCGTAAATGTTCTGATTAAATGGAAGCACAGGAGATTGAAGACATACAGTCAATAATAAACATTTTCTTCCCTTTTGCCGAAGAGTTAATTATCAAGTTTGGTGAATTTTATCCTTATGCGGGAGCTATTACTACCGAAAATGAATTTGTATCGGTGGGCTTTCACGAAGAAAATAAACACCTGTCTTCGGAAAAGGTTCTGGCAAGCTTAAAAGACACGCTAAAAAAAGGAAGTCAGCAATATATTGTAGGGATTATCTTTTATGAAGTAAAAACAAAGGACGCTGCAACCGGTGAGATACAGGATGCCATTGCCGTATTTGTAGAACACAAGAGCGGCCAGAATGCCTATGAATTCTTTTACCCTTATAAATTAGAAGGCGAAGGAGATTTTGTCGTAGGCGACAGTTACGGCAACTCTTTAGCTAAAGAAATCTTTCTGGATGTTAATTAGCACTCATTAGTAATATCCTTTTCCTATCGGAATTAGCATTTTCCCAACAATCCTTGTGTCCTTTGTGCTCCTTGTGGTTAAAAAAAGCCTGCTATTGGAGAGTTTTTTTAACCACAAGGGGCACAAAGGAAATACCACAAGGGACACAAGGAATATTTAACAAATATTATAATTCTTAAATAATAACGTTGGTATAGATTCACTATCAGCTACTTACACTTATATCTCATTACTTTACTGCCGCCTAATTGAGTAACCGTAGAGGCTTTAATTAGCCCAGGGAAAAAAATATTTTGTTGTGCTAAATATTTTAGTAAATTTATGCTAACGTTTTTAACATCATATTTCGGTTTATGAAAATTCAGTCACTCAAACAGTCAACATCCTTTCATTGGAATACTTATGGAATGATGGAATACATGCTCGTTTTGCATCCAGGTGCAGCCGTAAATGAGAAGGTATTACTGGAAAAAGAGGATTTTCAAAGGCAATACGGAGCTAAAATTGCCATAAAAACGAATCCGCATATTACTATTGCCAATTTTCTGGCAAAAGAGGCAATGGAAGCAACGCTTAACCGCTGGATCAATAAGATTTGCAACCACCACCAAAACTTTGAGCTTTCCCTGAACAATTACAGCGGTTTTCCTCCAGACACTATTTATTTACGAATACAGGATCCCTCGCCTGTTTACAGTCTGATTCATCAATTAAAAACATTAGATGATTTCATATGCTCTTCTGATTGCCCACCATTAAAAGCTTCCTCCAAACCGCATCTTACAATAGCCAAAAAGTTGTCAATGGAAATTTATGATAAAGCAATCAGGGAATATTCACAGAAAGATTTTCATGAATCATTCCTGGTAGAAGAATTGGTTTTATTAAAAAGAAGTCACCAGTTCGATACCTGCACTACTGTAAATAAATTTCGCTTTGCACCTGTATCATGAATACCGGAATGGATTTGATTAATTAATTATCAAAGATTAAAACTATGAACGAGAATTTGCTTCAACGGCCCGGTTATCAATATTACGAATACCTTCTTGTATTGAACCCGCACGAAGATTTAAGGAATAAAATTATAAATGTAAAAAAAGATTTTCACGAAAAATATCAGGCGCCGGCAGCATTGTGGGGCAAACCACATATCACGCTGGCGAGTTTTGTAGTGTGGCAAATGATGGAAGAAAAGATTGTTAATCGCCTAAAGGTTACCGCTATGGGAATGCCCGCGTTTAAAGTTCATTTAAAAGACTATGGCAGCTTTCCATCCCATACCATTTTCATTAACGTAGCTACCAAGTTGCCAATTAAAGAGTTAATCAGACAAGTGAAAGAGGGCAAGCGAATCATGAAATCGCCCGAGTCTGACCCGTTTTTCCCGGATGAACCATATATACCTGTATCGAGGAAATTAACGCCCGCTCAATACGACAAAGCCTGGCCTGAGTACTCACATAAAAGCTTTACCGGTAGCTTTATTGCAGATGGCATGCTGCTGCTTAAAAGAAGGGCAGGTGATAAAGCTTACCAGATAGTACAGCGTTTGGAATTTATGAACTTGCCGGTAACAACCAAACAGGGAGTTTTATTTTAACAGCGATAATATTTAGTGATCAGCACTTCACGCAATGATTAAAAATAGGATTAAAATAGGATTAAAAATAGTTGTATAGAAGGTTAGCAACATCTACATACATCCAACCAGCGCAAAGATCTACAGACAGGCAATCTTGCATTTTCGGTCCCTTACCTGAAGATGCAACACAGGAATTTTATTCTGCAAACTATTCCTGAACATGAATAACACTGCTAACCTTCTATCACTATTTTATCAGGAATGAATCAATAGAAAGGAATTAATACAACAGCCAAATGAGAAAAAATGACAGAAGAAAATTCATCCGACGAATCTGATACTTATAAAAAAGGCAGGGGTGCCCAATTCAACACGGCAAATAAATTTCTAAAAAATGAAAGGGTTAAAGAGCATGTTGAAGGAATTGACGACTGGATAGAACCGGATATAAAAACCCAGTACCTGGAAGACGTCGCCAAAGGAATCGTTAATAAAATAGAAAGTCCTGATGTTGGAATGATGTATAGCATGAACCCTTACCAGGGTTGTGAGCATGGCTGCATTTATTGTTATGCAAGAAATTCATTCGAGTATTGGGGTTACAGTGCAGGCCTTGATTTTGAAACCAAGATCATTGTAAAAATGAATGCACCGGTATTGCTCCGTAAATTCCTTATGAATAAAAACTGGCAATGTGCTCCCATCAGCATGAGTGGCAACACGGATTGTTACCAGCCGGCTGAAAAAAAATTCAGGTTAACACGGCAGCTTCTGGAAGTTTGCCTGGAATTCAATCAACCGGTTGGAATTATCACAAAAAATGCAGGCATTCTTCGTGATAAAGAACTGCTTGTTAAAATGGCGGAGAAAAAAATAGTGTCGGTTTTAGTGTCTATTACATCCTTTGAGGAAGATCTGCGCCGGGTTATGGAACCCCGCACCACCACCGGCAAACAACGGTTAAGGGTAATTGAAGAACTAAGTAAGGCAGGCGTTAGAATGGGCGTAATGCTTGGCCCGATGATACCAGGACTAAACGAACATGAAATGCACCGGATTATGAAAGCCGCCAGTGACGCCGGTGCAGTATTCTCCGCTTATACTTTTATAAGATTGAACGGAGCGATTAAACTACTGTTTCATGACTGGCTATATAAAAATTTTCCTGACAGGGCAGATAAAGTATGGCATCTTATTGAACAGTCGCATGGTGGAAAAGTAAATGATAGCCAGTGGGGCCGGCGAATGGAGGGTGAGGGCGAGATTGCTACCATGGTAAGCCAGCAATTTGAAAAATACAACAAGCGCTATGGCTTAAACCAGGCTAGGTGGGAACTGGATATCTCCCACTTCAGAAGACCCGGTGCACAGTTGAATTTGTTTTAGTCACCGGTGTTTTTTTAACCACGGAGGAAAAACCGAGGTAGCACGGAGGTCCACGGAGGAGGTTCCTCCGTGGACCTCCGTGCTACC
>CAXTDO010000421.1:0-5938 GCA_964242315.1 uncultured Flavihumibacter sp. | reverse complement strand
GATATGCTGTGTGACATTACGCGGAAGAAATGAAGTATGATGTTAATTCTTAATGAACTTTTCGTCTGTTAGCTATCCGGATTTTTTTAACCACAGAAGGAAAGGCCAGAGATAAAGAAGAGGTTACACAGAGGAGGTCTCTGTGTAACCTCTTCTTTATCTCTGGCCTTTCCTTCTGTGGTTAAAGAAACACTTGCAACCGGTGATTTATTTTCAATACAAATAAAATAATTATATTACGTGCGGTTTTTTAAGTGAAAGCGAACCGGTTAATAGCATTCATCTGGAATGCCGCTACTGCTGCGCTGCTGATTACCGGCAAACAAAACTAACAAATGACATCTACCAATGCCTTCATGGCTTTACCTGCCTGCGACTATGAAATAAAAGTTTGTAGTTTTTCAAATAAAGGTTCTACCCACTATCATATCACCAATTTCAATGCGTTTCACAATTGCTATCTACGCTGGTAATGCTTTACCAATTAGTAAAAACTTATTGAAGTAACCACTCACTCTTTCCATCTCTAACGATTCTTAAAAACAAAGTATGAAAATTACCATCTACAAATTCAGGGCGCAGGGCAGACGATTAATCCTTAATTTATTGCTGCTGATGCTTTTTCAACACAGCTTTTCACAACGCACTCAGGGCATTGTTAAAGGAGTTGTGTCTGACAATTCCGGTCCGCTCGCAGGTGCGTCGGTATCATTTTCGGGAACCAGAGTGGGAGCTAATACCGATGCTAAAGGAAATTTCACTGTTTCACTTGCACCGGGCACTTACACGTTGATTGCTTCATATATCGGAAACGCAAAATTTGAAGCAAAAAATGTTCTTGTAACAGCCGGAAAAGAAACCGTTGTAAACATTCAGATGGA
The DNA here is from genome assembly GCA_964242315.1 of uncultured Flavihumibacter sp. Taxonomy (GTDB): domain Bacteria; phylum Bacteroidota; class Bacteroidia; order Chitinophagales; family Chitinophagaceae; genus JADCRZ01. Next base: position 5,057 of record CAXTDO010000421.1, on the reverse strand, counting down.
GTCTGAAAGAGGTTCTCAACTGCAGGAAGTTACAGTAAGTTACGGTAAACAACGCAGCAGGGAAATTACCGGGTCTATCTCTACCATCAGTGCGGCTCCGTTACAGGATATGCCGGTTATGCAATTCGGGCAGCAACTGCAGGGTAAAGTTCCCGGAGTTGCTATTTCTGCTACCAGCGGACAGCCAGGTCGCGGTATTGCATTCCGCATCCGCGGTGCGGCTTCGCTGGCTACCGATTACCAGCCGTTATTTGTTATTGATGGCATGCCGATAACCGGCAGCATCAACAATATTAATCCTGATGAGATTGAAACGTTCACGGTGCTGAAAGATGCATCTGCGAGTTCATTGTACGGGTCGCGTGCGGCCAACGGCGTAATACTGATCACTACCAAGCATGCAAAACCGGGAGATTCAAAAATAGAATTCACCAGCAACTACGGGATACAGAAAATTCCATTAAACAAGGTGCCGAAAACAATGAACGGCAGCCAATGGGCCGAGTTTATGAAAGAACGGTATGAAGACAGGGTAAGATATGAAGGGTATACCGGCGCTATCGATACCGAATACGCCAATCCTTCAAAATATGGCAGGGGAGTAGACTGGTACAACCTGCTTACCCGTGATGCGCCAATTCAAAGCTATAGTTTAAGCATTCAAAGCGCACGTGAAAGATCTACCTCAACAATAATAGCAGGGTATGAAGCACAGGAAGGCGTTTTAATCAATACCGGCACTAAACTTTTTTCCCTCCGCTTTAATCAGGACCTAAGCATGGGTAAAAGAAATCAGTTGAAAATCGGTTTCAACCTGGCGCCAAGCTATCGTTTGGATCACAATAACCGGATCACAACCGACGGACTTGGTGGTGTGTATGAACGGCTGTTTGAAGCCAGTCCTATTATTAGTCCCTATATGCCGGATGGCAGCTATACACCACTGGTGAATTCTCCCGGCATGGTAACCTATGTAAACCCGCTGGCAGTACTAAAGGAATCGAAAGATAATTATATCACTACCAGGATACTGGCAAATGGTTTCCTGAACTATGAGTTTTTACCGGGACTTAGTTTAAAAACCAATCTTGGAGTAGACAAAGGCGCTGAAACGCGCAATACTTACACGCCATTTATTGTTACTAACAGCCTTGCTACGGGCGTGAGCAGCTCTGTGGATAATTACTCTTACACTGCTGAAGCAAATCTCCAGTACGACAAAACTTTCTTTACCAATCATCATATTACGGCATTGGCAGGTTACTCCGTACAAAAATTCAACAGCAACAGCAACTCCGTATCGGGAACAAACTTTCCCAGCGATAACGTGCCGTATATAAGTGCTGCAACATCTATCAGTGCAGGAACATCCAATACCGCTCAATATTCACTGCTGTCGACGATAGGCCGTATAGATTATAATTTTAAGGGGAGGTATCTATTGCAGGGTTCTGTTCGCCGCGACGGATCTTCAAGGTTTGGAGCAGATCGTAAGTTCGGGTATTTTCCATCGGTATCTGCAGGATGGATCGTCAGCGATGAAAATTTTCTGGCAGCGTCAAAAAGCATCAGCCTTCTTAAAATTCGCGCCAGCTATGGTATAACAGGCAATAACAACATTGGTAACTATACTGCTATACCCGTGCTCGGAGCATATAACTATACTCTTAATGGTGCGTTGGTTGCAGGGGCAAGCATTGGCAGTCTTGGCAACCCCGATCTGGCCTGGGAAAGAAACAAGCAGTTTGACATCGGGCTGGACGTAGGAATATTGAATAACCGTATTAACTTTACGTACGATTACTATCATAAAGTATCTGACGGATTAATCCAGCCACGGCCCATCCCGAGGGCATCAGGATTTGCAACGATCAATTATAATATAGGCCAGTTTGCTTTCTGGGGACATGAGTTCTCCGTAAACTCCGTTAACCTGACCGGCAAATTAAAATGGAATACCAACTTCAATATTTCTTTTGAAAGAAATATGATTCAAAACCTGGTGTCTCCCGGTTTTCTACGCAGGAACAACTCGGTCTCTTCTGATTATTTCCGTCAACAGGTCGGGCATCACTTGGGTGAATTTTACGGTTTTGTTTATCAAGGGTTATACAAGGATGCGGCCGACCTGGCCAAATCGCCCAAGTATGGCAGTGCATCTGACATTGGTACCATAAAGGTTAAGGACATCAACGGCGATGGCGTAATTGACGATGTGAATGACCGCACTTTTATCGGAGACCCAACGCCTGACTTTAATTTCGGGCTGACAAACAATCTTAGCTACAAAAATTTTGATCTGAATATCTCTATGTCGGGTTCCGTAGGTGGTAAAGTGTTAGCTGCCGCTAAGTGGGCTTACCTCACTAATATGGACGGATCAAGAGTGCCACTTGCTGCTGCGCTGGACCATTGGAGATCGATAGAAAATCCTGGTTCAGGGGTTTATCCAAGAACTAAAACCGGCACTACGGCCATGGGCCGGCAGGTGAATACACAATGGATTGAAGATGGATCGTACGTGACGGCAAAAAATATTTCTTTGGGTTATAACTTTAAGCTGGGTAACGGTTTAATGATAAAGACGCTTCGGATATACGCTTCCGTTCAGCAGGCTTTCATTATAACAGGCTATTCAGGCGCCAACCCGGAAATAAGTATAACTGGTCTGGATGCTACCGCCGGTATTGGTGTTGATGAAAACGCCTACCCCATACCCCGAACATTTTCCCTTGGAATTACCACCTCATTTAAATAATACTATTTTAAAAATTACCGATGAGAAAGATACATATATTCAACGCCCTGCTTTTATTGACAATGGTATCCTGTAAAAAGGATTTCATAAACCTCCTGCCGCAGGACTCACTGTCTCCCTCCACCTTTTTTAAAACAGAAGCACAGTTGCGTCAGGCCGTTGTAGCAGCGTATGTGCCTTTGCGTGACCTTGCTATAAACGATTATTTCACCTCGGAAATGCGCTCAGACAATACGCATTACCAACCCATCCCAAGCAACAGAGGCACGGCCTATGTTCACAGAGAAAATATCTCAGACTGGATTGATGACCCTACCAATGCCTATTCCAACGCCGTGTATTTTCATTGTTATAATGGCATTTCAAGGGCCAACATCACTCTCGGACATCTGGATGATGCGGCTACCCTATCTGTAGCTGGTAGAGCCGACATTGAAGGACAGGCCAAATTTCTCAGAGCATATAACTATTTTAAACTGGTACGTCTTTTCGGCGGTGTTCCGTTATACCTGAAAGAAGTAACCAAAGCCGAAGAATCGTTTTTGCCACGCTCAACAGTGGAACAGGTATACACGCAGATTGTTGCCGATGCAACGGATGCAGTGGCAAAGCTGTTGCCACCTGCCAAGTTTCCACAAAGCGGTCAGGCTACTAAAGGTGCTGCTACCATGTTGCTGGCAGAGATCTATATGACGCAAAAGAAATACGCCGACGCGGAGACGTTGTTAAGTACTTTACCCGCTATGGGCTATGCACTTAACACCAACTATGCCGACGCATTTTTAACCACCAATAAAAACAGCAGGGAATCATTGTTCGAAGTGCAATATCTTGAAGGAACGGCAGCGGGCACAGCGCCAAGCAATTTTATCTACCAGTTTTTACCAAGAATGACTACTACCGCATTAATTACCGGTAACGCAACCGCCAACGCCGGTACCGGCGGATGGAACATACCATCATTCGATATCATTGGTTCCTATGAAGCCGGCGATAAACGCCTGGACGCTTCCATAGCTGTTGCGGAAGGAACCGTAAATTCAAGTGACCTTATGGTGGTTTCTGCTAATAAAAGCATCATTAATTATACACCCGCCGCTGGTAAGGTGGGTATTCCTTATATTAAAAAGTATTTGCATTTGCCACATGTTGCTACCAACAACAGTAATGACAACTGGCCGATATACCGTTACTCTGATGCACTGTTGCTGTTGGCCGAAGCCCAGAACGAGCAGAATAAAAGTACCACGGCACTAACCAGTTTAAATGCAGTACGTGTAAGGGCAGGATTAGCTGCCAGCACAGAAACCAGCCAGGCCAATCTGCGTGCTATCATTTTTCATGAAAGAAGGGTAGAACTGGCCTTCGAAAATCATCGTTGGCATGACCTGGTAAGAACCGGTAACGCCATACCGGTAATGACTGCTTATGGCATCAAAGCCAAAGCTACCTACACCAATCTTCCCTCTAATGCATTTACCATCACCAATGAAAAGCTGCTGTTTCCCATACCTCAGTCAGAAAGAGAAACGAATCCTGATTTGACTCAAAATCCGGGTTATTTTTAGTTTCGTTTGAATGCGACTGGTAGTGATTTTTTGAATTAAACAAGGTTCTAAACATTTTAGTGAACCTTGTTTAACCAAAAAAAAGGGAACGACCTGGCGAAGCGGATAAGCTTCGCCAGGTCGTTCCCTTTTTTTAAGTGTTCTGTAGACCTTCCAAACGATGATGCGTATGTAAATTATAATTAACCTGCATGCTAACAGTGGCTACCAATTCGGACTTTGTATCAAACTTGGCGCATTTGATAACTCACTCGATACCAACGGCCAGAAATAATTCTTTGAAGTGAACACCCGGTCTTCCAGTTTGAAACGTTGCATTTTATATTTTACACCACCTACATCCATTGTTCCGGTAGGGTCAGCAACCGGTCTCATTCCATGTGCATACCTCTGCGTTTTCGGGTAGGGCCACACTAATGGCGGGGTTGGAGAGGCCTTGTATGCCGCTTCCCTGGCTACTTCTTCAGGGGAATCGGGCTCCAGGTTCCACCGGGCGTAGAAGTAGCGTTTGTCTTCGTAAAAATGTTCTACGCGTCGTTCTCTCTGTATGTATTTTAAGAGGTCCGCCTGGTTAAGTCCGGGAGGCACGGGCGCCATAAATGAACGGGCGCGCAATGCATTTAGGATGGTATAAATTTCAGCACTTGGACCTGTGTACCTGTTCATTGCTTCACAATAGATCAACTGAATTTCAGGCAGGCGTATCGATGGGAAATGTAATGGCCATGATC
>CAXTDO010000420.1:0-5942 GCA_964242315.1 uncultured Flavihumibacter sp. | reverse complement strand
TGTTATAGGGTTGTGATGACAGGCTGAGCGTGCATAATGATATTAAAAAAAGTATAGGGTATTTTTTCATTTTAAGAGGTCTGATTGTAAGTGTTTTTTAACCATGGAGAAATACAGGAGGTACCCAGAGGAGGCTCAGAGAAATCCTAAGATGTCAATTTTTTATACAGATTGTTCAAGGATTTCTTTTACACGTTTTGCTACAACATCAACCTGGTCCGGACGCAGCAATACTACTCCGATGCTTAAGAAGCTTCCACGGCTGTTGGCAACGATACTTGGGGTGCCATTCTTTAAAGCGGTGACTACATCTTTTGGCGTAGTTTTTATCTTTGCCTGGTCCCATTGAACCATAAGGCTTGGGAATATATTAGCCTGGCCTTCAGGAACCTTTGTTTCAGTTGTAACGGAAGGAATTTTATCGAGGATGCTGCCGATGCGTTTGGTGCGCGCCATCCAGTCTTCCCACTCCTTTTTGTGATCCCGTTCCAGGTATGATTTTAAAGCGGCATACATACCGAACATTTCTTCTTTGTTCACTTTCATCGGTCTGCCGATGGGCGCTTCGTGCGGACTGTGATTGAGCTTGGCAGCTTCAATGAGGTCTTTCCGCCCGAATAACAGGCCGGCGCTCTGCGGTCCCCGGATCATTTTACCACCGGAAAAGGTGATAAGGTCGTAACCCAACTTCTGGAATTTATAAAGATTCTCTACAGGTGGCACATCCGCTGCAGCATCTACAAAGCAGGGCACTTTATGAGATTTAGACATAGCGATGAATTGTTCATGTGTAACGCTGGATTTGTCAGCGGCGTTAAAGAACAATGCCATCACCGTGTTTGCATTAAAAGCTTTGTCCATTTCATCGGGGCCGTTTACTTCAACGATCTTTGCGCCTGTTGTGGTAATTGCCTGATCGAAAAGATAGCGATGTGTTTTTTGCATGATCACTTCCGGCCTGCCACCCGAATAATTTGGCAAATCCTTAATTTTTTTCTGATCTGTGCCGGTGATGCAGGCAGCCGTTCCCAGCAACATAGCGCAGGCGGCGCCAGATGTAACCATAGCCGCTTCACAGTGTAGCATTTCGGCTATTTTAGCGCCCACCTTATCCTGCAGGTCGAACATATTGGCAAAGTCGTGTGAGGTAGAGTTGATTGCCTCGAGCACTTCGGGAAGCATTAATGACCCTGAAAGAAAAGTCATGGTTACACTGGCGTTGATTACGGGTGTTACGCCGAGCTCTTTAAACAGATCGCGTTTTGTTGACTTTGGTTCAGGAGATGCTACAGGGGTTGAAAAGGGTAGTGCAGCTCCGGCTGCTGCCGTAAATGGAAGTAATGTCAGTCCCTTAATAATATTGCGGCGCTTCATTATAACTGATTTGTATAGTAATAAAAATGAATTAAGCTATAACATGGGTAGTGATCATTATAGGAAATCTGTACACGATATACTATACGGTTAAACGGCCAAAGAAACTGTTCACTAGTAAATCATATTTATTTACCATCTAACCTGGTCAAATATAATTCAAAAACTATAACAGCGGAAATTAACATGGTTTTTCAATAAGTATGCAGTAATAATTTTTATAGATCATTATTCCTAACGAAACGGTTAAGTGCTTTCACAAAAAGGTAAGAAATACAACACATGACTGTTGTTTATATGTAGTACGCTGTGAAGACTTTATTATACTTAAGCAGTAAAAGATTACACAAGACGTACAGATTCAAATAGGTATTATTAGATTTATTTGATATCGTAGTAACCTCCCCCTAAACTAAAATTACTTACTATGAAAATCCCCTGCATTTTTAACCGGCTCATTAAGTAGCCGGTATTTTTTTAACCACAGATCTTAACTGTGATTTAGCTGATCAAATGATGAACTATGACGTAGAACAATCATGGTTCATCATTTAATCAGCTAAATCACAGTTCAGACCTTTTTACCCTGCAAACTGATAATAAATCAAAAAAGCCGCCGATACCGTCATAAACAACAAGGTTGCCATCCCTAAAATGTTTGAGCTTCTTTTGTTGGTGAATTCACCCATAACTTTTTTATTGTTGGAGATGTGTAACACTATTGCAATAATAACAGGTGACGTTATACCATATAAAATGGCTGAGTATATCAGTGCATGAATAGGACTAATGCCTATACCGTTGATCAGCAAACCACCTATCAGCGATATAATTATAACGATATAAAATTGCCTGGCTTCATGAAACTTCTTGTCAAGCCCTTCTTCCCAACCAAATGTTTCGGAAACGATGTAAGAAAGTGAACCGCTTAACACCGGTATTGCCAGGAAGCCGGTACCTATCACTCCTATTGCAAAAAGATAATATGCTGCTTTTCCCGCGAGAGGCTCCAGTGCCCTGGCTGCCTGCTCTACCGTATCAATCTGATGCAGTCCGCCATTAAAGAGAACAGTGCCTGCAGTAAGAATCATGAAGAACATTACAATATTTGAAAACAACATTCCAAAATCAACATCCACGCGCATTTTATTAATCAGGCGCTTGTTAACCATCAGATGCTTACTGTGTTTCATACTCTCCACCTCCATAGTAGCCTGCCAGAAAAATAGATACGGAGAAATAGTAGTTCCAAGGATGGCTACGAGAATACTGATAAACTCCTTATTGAAATGTATGGAAGGTATAAACGTATGGCGGGCAATATCGCCCCAGTTCTGTTTTGACAAAAAAGGAACCACCAGGTACACCAGTAAAAAAATGCACAGGTATTTAAGCACTGCTGCAAATCTCTGATAAGGCAGGTAGATTATAAACAATAATAAAATGGCCGTGAAAGCAATGCTGAAATAAATTGCATGGATGCCTGGGATTATTAGATTAGCCACTGCGCCCATAGCAGCAATATCAGCGCTGATATTGAGCACTATCGCCGGAAAACTAAAAATAACCATCAGGTACAGGATCACAGGTGGATAGTTTCTTTTCAATGTGCCTGTTAATCCTAAAGAAGTAACCATACCGATCCTGGCACACATTTCCTGTATGGATGCCATTAAAGGAAATGTTATCAATGCAGTCCACAATGTGGCAAGCCCAAACTGGGCAGCTGCCTGTGAATAAGTAGCAATACCGGCAGGGTCGTCGTCGCTGGATCCGGTAACCAACCCAGGACCAAGGATCCTGATAAATTTTAACGTCTTTATAACCAGGGTGTTTCTTAGCTGCATTGTTAAAGCATTTCATTATTGAAGTAAAGTAACAATAAACAAGGTAGACAGAAATACATTTTATGGCTCAAAAAAAATCCTTCATTGTTGTTTTCCCAATGTTTTGAAATATTAAGTTAGTGCGTGTTATCTGTTGATGGCATAATTTTTACTTAAAAATTAAATACCCGCTTCACTTTTCTTTTCTGATCTGACGCTATTGACACCAGAATAATTTTAACAACAACTTAAACATTTATGAACAGATTAATTAAATCGTCTTTAAACAGTATTGTAATCACAACAGGATTTTTTTTACTTATGGCGCCTGACGTTTTCTCACAAAAGGGACTACCGGAAGAAACTCCTACTACGGCCAGTGTTAATACTAAATATCCACAACATATTGATTTTACCCCATCACTGGTAAGCCGTTTAAAAGTACCCGATGGATTTACTATCAAAGCCGTAGCTACAGGCTTGGGAAAACCAAGGATGATGGCTGTAAGTGAAAACGGGATGTTATATGTTACCAGAAGAGATCAGGGTGATGTATTATTACTGTCTGACAAAAATAATGACGGTGTATTTGAAGACATGAAAACCATCGTAACAAATTTTAATGGAGTTCATGGCATTACGATTCATGATGGCTGGCTCTATATGGTTGCTAACCGGGAACTGAAAAGGTCTAAAATTAAAACTGATGGCACTGTTGATTCGCTGGAGATGTTGATAAAAGATCTTCCGGATGGTGGACAGCATCCTAACAAAACAATCTTCTTTGGCCCTGATGGTTTATTATATATTACTGTTGGAAGCCCTTGTAATGATTGCACTCCCGATAACGCTGAAAGTGCCACCGTGCTACAAGCTAATGCCGATGGCACCGGAAGAAGAATATTTTCAAGAGGTTTAAGAAACACGATAGGAATGGATTGGAATCCGCAAACAAAGGAACTATGGGGCGCAGATAATGGTACGGACTGGAGGGGCGATGAAATTCCGCATGAAGAAGTTAATAAGATTATTGATGGTGGTGATTATGGCTGGCCGCTGGTGTATGAAAAACAACAGGTAGATCAAACAAGAGAGGATCCGATCGGGTCTACTAAAGAAGCGTATGCTAAAACAACCCAGCCCTCTGTTCTTCTTTTACCAGCACATAGTGCACCAATCAATTTTGTTTTTATAAATAAGATGGGCAATCTTCCCGGCAGCTATTCAAATGATGCACTACTTACCCTTCATGGTTCCTGGAACCGTAGTAAACCGGAAGGATACAAAATTGTCAGGGTTAAATTTAATAATGGCCAGCCAACAGCTACCGATGATTTTCTCACAGGATTTTTAAGCAGCGATGGCAAAACGCGCTTTGGCAGACCAGCCGGACTTTTAGTGTCATCAAAAGGTATTTACGTATCGGATGACGAAAGCGGAGTGATCTATTTAGTAGCAGCTAAGTGATGTGAAATATCAGGTGTGAGGTATGAGGTGTCAGGTATGAGGTATAGAATTTTAATTGGTAGTTATAGTTTATAATCCGGAAGGGGTGACATAATTCCTTTTGTGTAAAAACACTATAGCGCACCCTTTTGGGGTTCTGTTCAATCATTACTTTATTGGTGTAATCATGTCACCTCTGTCGGGATTAAAAAAATACCATAAAACTATCAACCTTATTTCAGGACAAGACAATGTGTAAAATAATAATAACTATAATAAATTTTTCCATGAGAACGCTTGCAACAATTTTTTTCTTATTGAGTGTTATTGCAGCTTCGGCGCAGACAGGGCAGATTAAATTTACGGCTCCAAAACTTTATCCTGAAGGAGTTGCTCTTGATGAAAAACAAAATGTTTTTTATGTTAGCTCGGTAACAACAGGAACTATCGGCAAAGTAGATATGAACGGCAAGTATACCGTCTTTTACGCAGACAGCAGCCTTAAATCGAGCTTTGGCATGAAGGTAAATGCTAAACAAAACCGTTTATGGGTTTGTATCAGTGATCCGCATCATAGCAAATATTCTACGCCACAGACATTTAAAAAAATGGCCAGAATAATTGCGCTTGATTTAAATAGCGGAAAAAAGGTGGCTGATATTGATCTAAGCACACTTCGGGAAGGCAAACACTTTGCAAATGATCTTGCTTTTGATGATCAGGACAATATGTACATTACAGACAGCTATTCACCCTGCATTTACAAAATAACTTCTGCCGGTGTTGCATCTGTTTTCGCAACAAGCGAACTTTTTAAAAGTGTTGATGTAGGTCTGAATGGTATAGTATCTCATCCTGGAGGCTATCTAATCGTTGACCATAATACTTCCGGCGATTTATTTAAGATTGATATAAAAAACCCTTCTAATGTTACGAAAGTAGAAATCAATTCATTACTACCCGGAGCGGATGGATTGTTGCTTGATAAACAAAATAACCTTACAGTTATAGTAAATAAAGGTATTAACAGGGCTTATAAATACACAAGTAATGACAACTGGAAAACCGCGACATTAACGGGTTCTACAGCAACGCTTGACCGCTTCAGCAACCCTACCACAGGATTTATAAAAGGCGTGGATACTTACCTGTTGAATTCAAAGATGAATGAACTGAATGACTCTACTAAAAATCCTTCCAAGGAATTTTCAGTGCAATTGGCTAAGTTCAAATAAGCGTATTAGCCATCAGCCGTTTTACTACATTTTAACCACAGAGTAAAGCCATAGGTAAAGA
>CAXTDO010000419.1:5348-5949 GCA_964242315.1 uncultured Flavihumibacter sp. | reverse complement strand
GCGTTTCCTCCTCTGTGCCCTCTGCGGTTAAAAAAAACTATAAACAACCGAAACAACCATCCTTAAGACGCCTTCTCCAACTCAACCTCCATATTCAACAACCTGCGGTAATCACTCGGGGCAATCTTTTTTAGTTTCTTGAACTGCCTGTTGAAATTAGCCAGACTGTTGAAGCCGCATTCGTAAGAAATCTCCACTATGTTGTGTTTATTTTCGGCTATCATTTTGCAGGCATGCCCGATCCTAACCATATTCAGATATTCCACAAAAGTTACCCTGAACTGGCTTTTAAAAAAATTACAGAAGGAAGTTAATCCCATGTTAGCCACTGCGGCTGCCTGCGGAAGGCTGATATCTTCATTAAAATTTTGCAGGATGTATTCGGTGATCTTCTTAAACTTTCCCGGCGACTCATACTGAAAGTTTTGTACAAATCTGGGACTGGCCAACAGGTCAAAGTCTGACATGTTTGCCAGTATTTCAAAGATCGACAGCAAAGCAGCAAGCCGCTGGATGCCATTCATACCGATCATTTCTTTCATCAGCGCAATGATCTTCGTTCTTGCCTTGCCGTTAATAAGGATGCCTCTTTCCGAGATGT
>CAXTDO010000419.1:0-5338 GCA_964242315.1 uncultured Flavihumibacter sp. | reverse complement strand
GATCACCCAAAAAGTTTTCTACAAACTGTATCACGATGGCGTCTGCCGGATTCTCATCACTGCCGTATAAATATTTAGGGTCGCTCACCCAAACATGTGGAAGCCTGGGACCCATGAACACAAGATCACCCTCTCCAAAATATCCGATATGATCGCCCACCATACGCCTTCCGGTACTTTTATTCACCAATACCAATTCATACTCAGGATGATAGTGCCAGGGACAGGGGAAAAATTTGCCTGTTTCTTTGAAAACAATGAACGATTTATCAAACTCTTGCGGTAAACGTTGCTCAATAACTTTCATATTTCTGAAATTACAATTTTTTTATACTTTATTATCTTCTATGCAAATAATAATATTTTTTGAAGAATAGTATCATAAAAGCAAATAAAAAGAGCAACCTGCCGGGTTTTGCTTAATTACATTTGATAATACAGGTACAAGGAACATATCACCTGCAAACTATTATTAACTGCTTGATCAATATTTATGAGAACAAAACAGTCAGCCTATTTTCTTTGGCTCATAAGGGGAGTTGTGTTGATGATTATGATGTGTGTTCAACATACATTGTTTTCACAAACATCCTATCCCGTATCCGGTGTTATAAATAACAGTCAGCATCAACCGCTTCAGGGTGTAACGGTAAAGGTGAAAGGTGAAGCCGGAATAACAGTTACCGATGCAAACGGCAGGTACTCAGTGAAGGCATTATCAAAAGATGCCGTGCTGGAATTTACTTATGTGGGTATGAAAGCGCTGGAGCAGTCAGTTAAAGGACGAAGCACGGTTAACATAACGTTTACTGATGAAGGAACTACCTTATCAGATGTTGTGGTGGTGGGTTATGGCAGCCAGTCGAGAGCAACCATTTCTACTTCCATTTCAAAGTTGAACAGCAAGGTGCTGGAAAATATATCTTATCCTAACCTCGCAACCGCCATGCAAGGCACGCTACCGGGCGTACGCGTACAAACCACCAGCGGGCAGCCAGGGGCGGCACCACGGGTGATTATTCGTGGCGGCACTTCCATCAACGATCCCAACTCCGCAACACCCTTGTATATTGTTGATGGCATTCAAAGAACGGATATTAATGACATAAGCTCAGAAGACATAGAAAGTCTGCAGGTATTAAAGGATGCAGCCTCTACTTCTATCTATGGCGCCCGTGCATCAAATGGCGTGGTGATCATCACAACAAAAACAGGCAGGGCAGGTAGAACGGTGGTTAATTATTCTTACGACTTAACCATAGGAAAGGTTAACAAATTATACCATATCGCCAGGGCGCAGGACCTGCTGTATTATGGCAGGTTAGGTGTGCAGCAGTCTCTGGCTTACGGATACATCACGCAGGCTGTAGCAACGGCAAGACTAACAGGCGCCAACAGCATCGGCACCGGTAACGATCTCACTAAAAACACAGCCTTCACTACCCAGTATCTCACCGATGCCAACAAACAGAAACTGAACGAAGGATGGGAAAGTATGCCCGACCCGCTTGACGCTACTAAGACCATTATATTTAAGGATACCGACTTTCAGGATGCGTTGTTTCAGACGGCAGTTTCTCACAATCATCATGTGAGTTTATCGGGTGGCAGCGACAAAGCTTCTTTTAATGCAGGAGTAGGATATATGACCAACGATGGTACGGTGATCACCACCATGTATAACAGGTTAACTTTAAACCTTAACGGCACTTTACAGGTTCGTGACAACATCAGTGTTTTTGGCCGCGTACTGTATGCCAATTCAACAAGTAACGTTGCAGGTCTGGCAGATCAACTGGTATTTTCCAGAACAAGCGCCCTGCCTCGTACTGCAAAATATACTTTTGAAGATGGCACCCTGGCTCCGGGACAGCAGCAGGGTAATGGCAACCCGGCTTATCACATTCCCAATCAAAAAAATGCTTCCGGCAATGAGACTTCCAATTACAGCATCGGAGGCAACTGGAAAATTGTTAAAGGTCTCACCTTTGATCCTGTAGTATCGTTGTACCGGGTCAATAACTTTGCACGCACTTTTCAACCCTCATATCAGAATGGCGCTGGTCCGGCCGCATTGGTCACTACCCGTGCCGCCAGCAATACCACCATCAGAACTGATCAGTACCAGGCCGATGCTACGTTGACTTATGCCACGGCATTTAAAGAGCACCACCTCGAAGCAAAGGGAGGCATCTCTTATTTCACCCGTACCATCAATCGCTTTTCCGCCTCCGGAACCGGTGCCTCAACAGACCTGATACCGACGTTAAACGCTTCGTCAACCTACACTGCGTTGAGTAATACCATAACATCTCTTCGGTTACCCGGTTATATCGGCAGGTTGAATTATGATTACATGCAGAAGTACCTGCTTACCGTTAATGCACGTTTTGACGGGTCGTCTACCTTTGGCGCCAACCATCGTTTTGGATTTTTCCCCGGTGTCTCAGCAGGGTGGGTGTTGACTAAAGAAAAGTTCTGGAGCGCACTGCCTGAGGGTTTGGCTGATGTTAAACTCAGGGCAAGTTATGGCGTAAACGGAAATATTGGTGCACAGGGATTCATCAGTGACTACCAGGCACAAGGGGAATACGGCATATCCACTGTGCTTGGCCAGCAACGGTATAACGGCAATGCTGCGTTGACTGCTGTAACCATTCAGAACCAGGAACTAAAATGGGAACGCTCTACAACAATAGATGCCGGCGCCGACATCGGATTGTTTAATAACAGGGTAACCATGTTATTCGATTATTATCGCAAGGTTACCGATAACCTGCTTGCGTTTTTAACGCCACCGGAATCAACCGGCTTTAGCAGCCTCGTCAGCAATCTGGGCAGCCTGGAAAATAAAGGCTTTGAACTGGAAGTGAATGTGAAAGTGTTACCGGCCACTTCAAAATTTTCCTGGAACATATCTTTCAATGCTGCTAAAACCACCTATAAAGTGTTACAGCTTCCGCCAACCGGCGTTGCTGGCAACAGAACGGGTGGCATTCAGGTTTACGATCCCAACTCCAAAACCTATATTTATGTTCCTGCCAACGGCGGACAGATCGAAGGATACCGGGTAGGCGATATCTACGGTTATAAAGCATTAGGTGTATATGCAACAGATGCAGATGCAGTAAAAGCTCCTACAGACAATGTAATCGGCGCCATCAAAACAAAACACGGTGGTGATGTGATCTGGCAGGACACCGATAATAACGGCGTAATAGATCAAAGAGATAAAGTTTACCTGGGAAGTCCTTTACCAGTCTGGACTGGCGGCTTTTCAAACACCATTGGTTATAAGAACTTTAACCTGTACCTGCGCTGTGATTATACAACCGGCCATAGCATTTATAACTATTCAAGAGGAATCATGGATGGCAACTGGCAGGGCGATATTTCTCCAACCCAGGAATTTATAGACAATGGATGGAAGAAACAGGGTGATATTACCAACGTGCCAAGATATGATCCTTATGAGCCGTCCTCAGCGCAAAACATGTGGAGGGGCAATGGTAACACCGGCATAAGCAGCCAGTACGTTGAAAAAGGTGATTACCTGAGTATTCGTGAGCTTAGCCTGAGCTATTCCCTTCCGGCAACCTTGTTGAAGAAGGCCGGAATTGCAGGACTGCGTTTTTCACTCACTGGTAATAACCTGCACTACTTTACTGCCTACAAGGGTAATAACCCGGAAGACGGAGGTTACAGTAATTTCCCAAGCATGCGTGGCGACATCGGCCGTTATCCCACACCGCGTAACATCATCTTTGGCGCTAACGTAACCTTTTAATTACTACATCATGAATTTTCTTTATAAAAAATCAGGTTATCTTTTTATTGCCTTGTTTACGCTGTTTACATCGTGCAGCAAAACACTCGAAATTGCACCGATCAGTTCCATCTCCAGTGCTACTTTCTTTAAAACGGAAAGTGATGTAAGAGGAGCCAACTTTGGTATGTATGTAAAGCTCCGGCAGGAAACCAATTTCGACCTGTTTATCATGGGCGAAGGCAGAAGTGAAACCATCACGGGCGGTCTTGCAGGCAGCGGTGGTTTTGAACCCTATTATCAGAACACGTTAAATGCAAACCTAACAACAGCCACCATCAGGTGGGCGAATTTCTACGCGATTATTAACGCTGCCAATTTGATTTTAAAGTACGCGCCATCCATACCATTTTCTACTGAAGCCGCAAAAAACGATTACCTGGCACAGGCTTATGCCATGCGGGCCTTTGTTTATTTTACAATGGTAAGAACCTGGGGCGACCTGGTGATAAAAACAGCGCCTCTGGAAGAATATGATTATCAGGCGGTGCAGGTTGCCAGGTCGTCACAGGCAGATGTTTTTGCGCTGATAAAATCAGACATCGCTCAGGCATTGCAGTTATTTCCAGCCAACACGTTTCAGGCAGGCAGAAACCTATGGTCTAAACCGGCCGCTAATGCCCTGAAAGCAGACGTGTTTCTATGGACGGCAAAGCGCATGAACGGTGGCACAGCCGATTACACCGCAGCACTTGATGCCTGTAATGCAGTGCAGACGGCCGATGTAAGCCTGCTGCCTGTATTTGCCAACGTTTTTGACTACACAAGCAAGGGTAACAAAGAAGTGTTAATGGCGGTTAACTATACCGCCAATGAGTCAATTGATAATTATTTCTTTAATGGCTTTTTTGCGGCGGTTACCTCTTTCCCTACAACGGTAGTGACTGCCGACAGGGCGGCCATCGGACAATTAGGCGGCAACAATATCTGGTCTCCGTCGGCCCTGGTACGTAACCAGTTTACAACAGACGATCAGCGTAAAAACGCGACGTTTTTGGAAGTATATAGTCAGAATGCCACTACAGGCGTAAAAACATTATTCGGATCGTTAATCGTTAAAGGCGATGGCACTGTAATAAGCGGCACGAGATATTTTGCAGATGACATTATTTTGTATCGTCTGGCAGATGTGCTGCTGTTAAAAGCAGAAGCTAAAAATGCGCTTAATCAGGATCCTTCCGTGGAAATGAATCTTGTAAGGCAACGTGCATACGGAGCTTCTTTTAACACCCATGTTTTTACAAGCGATACCAAAGATGTTAATGATGCCGCTATCTTGAAAGAACGTTTGTTGGAACTGGCTTATGAAGGCAAAAGATGGTGGGACCTTGTACGCTTTGGCAAAGCTTTCGACATCGTTCCTTCATTACAGCCTCTAAAAGGAAAAGATTATTTGTTATTATTTCCTGTAAACTTTGCAACACTTGCGTTGGAGCCGAAGGTTGCCCAGAATACGGGGTATTAAGGCACTAACTCAACGAGGGAACGACCTGTGAGGTTTGTAAAAACCTC
>CAXTDO010000418.1:0-5961 GCA_964242315.1 uncultured Flavihumibacter sp. | reverse complement strand
GTCTTATCCTGCAATACCAGGTCCAAGGCTTCTACATTACTAAAGCCAGGTACAGTAGGAAAGCTGAACACAAAGAAAGTTCCGCCGTTTACAGCGGCTAATTGTCCGCGAATGGTGTTTTGTATCGCATCGATATTTTTTACTTCACCCCTGTCTTCATTTGGTTTTAGCAGCACAAACACCACTGCTGCTGACGGACTATTTGAATTGGTCAACAGGTTGAAACCTGATATGGATGTTACAAATCTTGATGCCGGCAACGCCCTTAATTTCTCTTCTGCCTGGTTGAGAATTTTGGTAGTACCATCCAATGATGTTCCTGATGGTGTTGAAACAGCTATGGCTACAAAGCCCTGGTCTTCTGTTGGAATGAAACCCGATTTGGTGGTGTTCACCAGGTAAACGGTAAGCAACGTTATGATTGCAAGTCCGCCTAGGCCCACCCATTTATGCTTGATCAGGAATTTGATTCCACCTACATAGCGATTGGTAACGGAATTAAAGCTGCTGTTAAATCCGTCGAAGAATTTTTGTTTGAAATCTCTTTTTTTGGCAATGTTTCCATCTGCTGACACCGAATGTTTGTCTTTTAAAAACAAGGCGGCTAATGCGGGACTCAGGGTTAAAGCATTAACGGCAGATATTACGATAGCAATTGCCATGGTAAAGGCAAACTGCCTGTAAAATATGCCTGTGGAACCTTCCATAAAACCAACAGGTAAAAATACCGCAGCCATTACCAGCGTTATGGAAATAATTGCCCCGGTAATTTCATGCATCGCTTCGGTAGTTGCCGCTTTGGGAGCCAGATGTTTGGTTTCCATTTTTGCATGTACGGCCTCTACCACCACAATGGCATCATCCACCACGATACCAATTGCAAGAACCAATGCAAACATGGTAAGCAGGTTAATCGAAAAACCGAACAGGCTCATAAAGAAGAAGGTACCTAAAATGGCTACCGGAACAGCGATTGCAGGAATAAGCGTTGACCGGAAATCCTGTAAGAAAAGAAACACTACAAGAAACACCAGTATAAAGGCTTCCAGCAGTGTGTGCTCCACCTGGGAGATTGATTCGTCAAGAGCAGTTTTTGTACGGTAAAACTGGTTGTATTTGATACCTGCCGGAAAATCCTTTGCTGCTTTTTCCATTAGTTTATCAATAGCTATCTGTATCTGGTTTGCGTTTGAACCGGCCAGTTGGATAACACCTATGCCTATGCCGTCTTTACCATTCAGGTGGGTAAAACTTGTATAAGAATATGCTCCCAGTTCCACACGTGCCACATCTTTTAAATGTAAAATGGAACCGTCTTCATTTGCACGTACAACGATGCCTTCATATTCCTCTGGTTTTGTAAGCTTGCCTTTATATTTTATGATGTACTCAAACACTTCTTCGCTGCGTTCGCCTAATTTGCCGGGTGCTGCTTCCAGGTTTTTATCCTGGATAGCTGCCATCACTTCGGCAGGCGTAATTTTATAAACCGCCATCTGGCTGGTGTTGAGCCATATACGCATGGAATAATCTTTTACACCACCGAATATCACCGCGGAACCAATACCCGGAATACGTTTTAACTCGGGTATGATATTGATTTGTGCATAGTTCGCAACAAAAGTCTGATCGTATTTTTTCGGGTCTTCTGTGTATAATCCAATTGCACCTATCAGACTATTTTGTTGTTTGGTAGTGGTAATACCCTGTTGCACCACTTCAGCAGGTAACTGGCTTGTAGCCTGTGTTACGCGGTTTTGAACATTTACCGCGGCCTGGTCGGTATTGGTACCCTGTTTAAAATAAACAGTAATAGCCAGTGAGCCATCATTACTGGCAGTGGAGCTCATGTAGCTCATGTTTTCAACTCCGTTGATGCTTTCTTCAAGCGAGGGAGCAACGGAACGCAACACGGTTTCAGCATTGGCTCCGGGATAAACGGCTGTAACAAGCACAGCAGGCGGTGCAATATCAGGAAACTGCTGCAAGGGCAAACGGAGCAATCCCATTACACCCAGTATAACCAGTAGAATCGAAATGACGGTAGCTAATACCGGTCTTTCTATAAATTTTTGAAACATAATAGTATAATTAATCAGTGAGTTTGTTGTGTAAGGTGAGATTAGGATTGGAGAGGAACCTGCCTTTTTATTCCTTCCAAATCATTTTCAATCTTGCTGATTTAGATTCCTTTTTGAACAATTCTTTGGCTGTTCATGCTTTTTTAAAGCCGAATTATGAGTCAATCGTTAAATGACGATTATGTGGCTATCAGCTATCAGCCGTCAGGTATCAGCAGATCAAAACCTGATAAACTTTCCTCCTGATAGCTGATAGCTGAAGGCTGATAAGCAGGATTGACACGACACTAGAGATTTGGAGTTTTCGGCTCTGCGACCATTGTTATTTCAGCCTTCGTTTTTACATCGGGCTTAATAATAGTGCCTTCAGTCAGGTGGTCAAGACCACTAAACACGATGCGGTCTCCAGCTTTTACGCCTTCCTTTATAATGTAGTCGGTACCGCTTTTGCCAATGATGCTGAGCGCTTGTTTGCTAACCCTGTTGCTATCTCCAACCGCATAAACAAATACTTTATCCTGCATTTCCATGGTAGCCGATTGAGGAACAAGAATGGCATCGTTGTGCAACTGCTGTAACCTTACTTTGCCCGTATTTCCGGAACGTAGCAGGCTCTGCGCATTTGGAAAAACAGCCCGCAATGTTATAGCACCTGTGTTTTTATCAAACTGTCCGTCAACCATATCTATTTTGCCCTGATATGGATACACAGAATTGTCTGCTAGTACGAGAGAAACGCCGGGAAGTTGTTTCAGTTTATCATTCAACGTATTCCCTGCATACTGGGATTTAAAATTGATAAAATCAGACTCTCCAAGCGAGAAGTAAGCATACACTTCATGCACATCTGAAAGTTGGGTAAGTGGTTCGGGGTCGGTTGGTGAAACAAGGCTGCCACGCTTTTTAGGAAGTCTGCTGATATATCCGCTGACAGGCGCCTTTACCAGCGTATAACCAAGCCTTATCTTTGCCGAACCAACATTTGCATTTGCCTGCGATGCATTGGCTACAGCAATTTTGTAGGCAGCTTTCGCCACTTTCAATTGATAGTCAGACACAACTTTGTTTTCAACCAGCGGCGTTAGTTTGTCAATTTCCAGTTGGGCATTGGTGATAGCAGCTTCAGCAGCCTGGAGAGCAGCGGAAGCACTGTTCAGTTGTTCCCTGAAAGGCTGGTCGTTGATTTTAAAGAGAGGCTGACCGGCAGTTACATGAGCGCCTTCGTCAACCAGCACTTTTTCAAGAAACCCATCTACCTGCGGTCTGATTTCCACGTCTGATTTCCCCTGCAATGAGGCTGTGTAATCCCGACCGGTTATTGCAGAAGCAGTGGTAATAACAACAACTTCCGCCGAAGGCGGTGCGACAACAGGAGCAGTCGGCTGTGGTTGTGAACATCCAAATAACAGGATAATTGAACTCAGAATAATAGTAACACTTTTCATAATTAAATTGTTTAACAGCGTTAAGCGGCTGTGTTAAAAAAAACGGTTTTTTAAGCCGGCAATTATTCATATAACATAGCATCGAAATGTTAACAGCAATAATACATTTAACAGCGTTAAGAAAAAAAGCAAAAAAAATGCTATGCAGAGATAGCCCTTATAATTCCGTCAATAGCATCTTTTAAAACCTGCTTATTAATTTCATCGGAGGCACCCTGGTTAACAAGATTAATAGAAACCAATCCATGAACTACAGACCAGAACGTGTAATATCTTCTGCTGACCTCATGTTCAGAAAGATTTTTTCCGTTCATTAATTTTCTGATGGCATCAGTAACCAGCTTGGCAGGAGCTTCCGCTTCAGGAGATTTTTGATTGGAGCAACAGTTCATAGAAACGCCAAACATTAATTGATACAGTTCTTTTTTCTTAAAAGCGAAGTTCCAGTAGGCCATCCACATTGCTTCCAGTTGTGCAGCAGGATTTTCGTGCTGGTTCCTTGCTTCTTCCATCTCCTTTGCCAGATAGGAAAATCCTTTCTTATTCAGTTCTGCCAGTATTGCTTCTTTGTTTGAAAAATACTCATAAATAATAGGGGCTGTATATTCAATTTCATCCGCAATTTTGCGCATGCTTAATGCCTGCCACCCCTCATCTTTTACGATTTTGTAAGCGGCTTCCAAAATGCTGTTTTTGGTTTCATCCTTTAATCGCTGTATTCTTTCTTTGCTGGCCATTGCTTTTTTCTTTACACACTTAAATCGTTTAACACTGTTAAGTAAAGATAAAGTAGTTTTTAGTTAACTACCAAATTTATTTTTAAATAAGTTGTTTTTGATTATTTCAGCATGGAAAATAATTCCTTTGCTGGTGTAATGTCAATAAACTTAGATAGTACTTAAACTTGTAAGTGTTTTTAACCTGTGGTTAAAAAACTGGTGGAACGGCTGACGTATACATGTCATTTTGCATGTGGCAAGCGTATGAACTCCGCACAATAATGCCTGTACATCTTAACTGCTGGCCTGAAGTGTGGAAGCTTCCTACCACCGAAATCAATGCAACAGAACCAATCGTTACCCGGTAAGAAGCAAATGATCTTTCTTATATTCAAATGGAGTTTTATTCATTATTTTTTTGAAGTACCTGTGAAAGTTAAAGAGGTTGTTAAAACCGCTTTCATAACACACTTCGTAAACAGTCATTTCCTTTTCTGATAATAAATTACAGGCATGAGCTACCCTAACCTCCAGGAGGAAATCCTAATACGTTTTTCTTGTCTTTGATACATGCAAAAAGCCTTGGGACTCAAATTCGCCACTGATGCTATTAGCGTCAGAGATATCTTGTTTTGAAAGTTTGTCAGCGTATAATGAAATATTTTATTTAATCTGTTGGCTTCGGCTTCTTCGAATCTAACAGGATGATACATTAGATTATAAATTGTTTCTCTTTTGTCTTAGCTATTATATCGAGAATCGTTAATAAAGTAACAATTTTATCTATCCCTCTTGCATCAGATAATTTTGTTATCAAATCCTTCAGCTGATATCCGATATCCCCAATTATTTTTATTCCTTGTTTTGCCTTTTCCAATAAAGATTCAATGCTTTTCAACTCCGGACTATTAAAAACCTATCGCCCAAAAAATCGTGATGAAAATAAATGACCATAACTTCTGCTACCAGCTTTGATCCCTTTAAGAAATACTCGGGATCGCAGCGCCACATATGGTCGAGGTTGGAGCCGATCAAAAGCAATTCATTAGGTTCAAACGAGAAACATTGATACCTATAAAACGCGTTCCCCGTCCTTTATGAATATATATCAATTCTATTTCAGGTCATTATGGCTGTAAATACCCGCCTGATAAGGAATTGGTTCGTGATTGCTTACAGGATTTCTTTCTTTACTTAAGAAAGAACAAATTAGGATTTGGCGATACCAATTCCATTAAGTTGTATTTATTAAAGGCTTTCAAAAGAAGGGTAATTGAATACCTTAAAAAAAACAGCGCTCACGCTTGTGTGAAAGAACGATCTGAATATATTCACGGTGAAGTGGAGTTATCTATAGAGGCTGTCTATATCAACAAACAGCTACAGGCAGAACAGCTTGAAAAATTAAATAAAGCGTTGAGCACTTTAAATAGTATAGAAAAGGAAGCGATTTATTATTTTTATTTTAAAGGCTTGAGCTATGAACAAATCGCTAAAAAATTTAATTTTTCTCATGTGTCTTCTGCGAGGCGGGTTATGTATAGAAGTTTGAAACAGCTACGTAGTTTTTATAGCTATTCTTATTAGTTTTCCGCAGCATTTTGGAACAACTTGTCTATCCTTAAAACTAACATACTATGTCACCAGAGAAAAAATCAGGGCACTGCTTTCGTCACCCATGAGCGCCACAAACTCCATTGTAAATAATCTTCCAGT
>CAXTDO010000417.1:0-5964 GCA_964242315.1 uncultured Flavihumibacter sp. | reverse complement strand
ATCGGTAACCTATCAGCCAGGGTTAAGTTAACTGCCTCCTGATCTATTTAACAGCACATGTTTCCTACCTTATCATCTTTAATTAAATACTTAAGCGGCAGGGATGTGTTTCTACCTGTACAAACATTCGGATTGTTTGTAGCGCTTTCATTCTGGCTTTCTTATATTGTTTTTAAAAAGGAATTTATCAGAAAAGAAAAGGAAGGTATCATCCGCCCTTTCAAACGAAGCATTGTAATGAGGCGCACTGCATCTGTGCAATCATTGATTCTTTATTTTATGATCGGCTTCGTGATCGGTTACAAAATTGCTTTTATTTTGAGGCAATCTTCTCCATTGACTTTTTATCCGGCAACCATTATTTTTTCTCTTAATGGAAGTATCACAGGTGCTATCATAACAGGCAGTGTCTTTTTGGTATGGCGGTATTTAACCAAAAGAAATACTTCGGTTACATTGCCGTCATTGGTGGAAGAAGTAGTTCATCCCTATCAGCTTATGGATAAACTATTGTTATGGTGCGCCGTAACCGGATTTGCAGGCGCCATTTTATTTGCCAAACTCGAATATATCAGTCAGTTATTTACTGATCCACTGGTATACCTTACTACTTTTAACGGACTGGCTTATTATGGAGGTTTCATTTTTGGGGCAGGTGCCTATTTATATATGACAAGAAAAATAGGTATCAGTCTGCTGACCGCTGCTGATATTGGCAGTCCGGGTATGATGCTGGCGTATGGCATAGGCAGGCTAGGTTGTCATTTATCGGGCGATGGTGACTGGGGCATCGTTAATACAGCAGCTAAACCCTCTTTTTTAAACTGGTTGCCCGATTGGGCCTGGTCTTTCAATTATCCGCACAACGTAATACATCAAGGAAGATACATGGATGGCTGTGCAGATACTTATTGCAATATATTGACTGAACCGGTATTTCCAACTTCTTTGTATGAATCTGTATGTTGCCTTTTAATGTTTACAGTAATGTGGTTATGCCGCAGGAAAATTAAAATACCCGGTCAGATGTTTTTCATCTTTATATTATGTAATGGACTCGAACGATTACTTATCGAATTCATCAAAATAAATACCCTGCACTGTGTATTTAATGTGTGCCTCACCCAGGCACAGTATATTGCCGTCATTTTCTGTTTAATTGGTATTGCAGGACTGGCAATTACTTCAAAGAAACGCATGAATTTAAACAGCATTAGCTACTAACAAATATGTCGTACCATGGTTAACATGACACTAGAAAACCTCCTTGCCCTGGTTTGTGGTTATCAGACTCAATAAACTTTCCTGGATAAGTTTGCTCCATCCATATGAGCATGAACCGTAACATTCAATGTCGGGAACTAATCCAAGGTGTTTAAAACGGAGTTGCGTTTTGTTATTTATTTCAGCAATTTCAAAAACGATTTTTGTTCCTGTCCATTCGCTTTTATTTTTAAGAAAATTCAGTTTGCTGTCAGTAACAAGCCATACAACTTTTTTGTCGGGAACAGATTCAACTATCCTCTGTCTTGAAAGATGAACATCTTTCATACGATAGGCAAATTCATCATCAAGCTGGTTGGTGCTGCCTTCAATTTCTCCCTGCCACCAGCCACGGACATTATTAACAGCATTGAATACCTCTGTCGGAGTTTGGTTTACAAAAAAGGTCGTTGTAAAATCTGATACTGTCAGTTTTTTTTCGTCTTCAGTTTGCGGTTTTTCTTTGCCGTTGGGCTGACCTTTACCTGTGGTTATTAAATTATACAAACTTTTTTGAATGTAAGTATTCCATGCATTTTCACAGATATCATAACACTCATATTCAGGAACTAAACCCGCCTGGATGAACTGAAGTTGTGTTTTGTTATCCTTCTTTGATAGCTCAAAAATAATTGTATTGCCCTTCCATTCGTTCTTATCTGTGGTGAAACTGAAATAGTTGTCCAGTACCTTCCAAACTACTTTCTTGTTTGGAATGGATTCTATTATTTTTATTTTGCAGCGATGTACATCCTGGTAATGATAATAAAATTCATCATTAAGTTTCCCGGTGCCGCCTTCAATTTCTTCACTCCACCATCCGCGAACATTATTGATTGCATCAAATACTTCGGTTGGAGCCTGGTCAACTAAAATTAAGGTTGTAAAATCTGATGTTGTCATTGTTATATGATTTTGTCTTACAAATGTATTGTCTGAATTTTACCCGGGAGGGGTGTAAGATGGACTTTATGGCGGGTTGTTTTGGACAATGATAATTTGAGGCTAATATCTATCTTTATTATTTAATAAAATCACACCTTATGTTCGTAAGATTAACCCACTTCACACTTCCACCAGAAAAAGTAAACGAAATCAAGAAAGTTTATTACGAAGACATCGCTCCTGTTATTAAGCAGCAGGCCGGTATTGTAAATGTTTTGCTGTTGGAACCGCTTGAAGATAGTGATGAATTTATTTCATGCACTATATGGAACAGTGAATCCGATACAAAGGCATTTGAATCTGGTGATGACTAAGTGCGGGTTTTTGGTAAAATCAAAGCTGTCACCAATAAGCCCCCTTATCAGAAATATTATAATACAAAAGCCTGAGAAATTACTTGAGTCGATGATATGGCCAGTGTGACTTTATTATGTGATGTAGTAGCCAGGCTTGAAAGTGTTTTCTAACCACCGAGGAGATATCAGAGAGAAGGAAGAGGATACACAGAGCTTATTAAGAAGGTACGGTACAGCTCACATAATACAAATAATAAGGATGAATCAATTTTGTCATTACCGACTTTCATCAATTCAGGAGTGAACTCATTGAATCATCAATTATTTTATTCCTCTGCCTTTAACTGCAAATAACAATTGTAGCGGGCACTAATATGCCGTATCTTTTAGCTGAATTGCGTAAGCATTCATATGTTACCAGCAAATATTTTCTTTGCTTCCTTAACAGCTCAGTTAATATATTCTTATGTCGCAGCTATCACTTTTTATTTCATGCGTAAGCAGCGAGTTTGGTCATTACCGCGATGCCATGCGAAAAGATTTCAACAGGCCCAACCTTGCTACTAAAATCCAGGAAGATTTTGTTGCCTACGGTACATCAACGTTGCAAAAATTGGATGAATACATTCAACAGTGCGAAGCTGTTATTCATATCTGTGGCAGTATGACCGGCAGCATGGCACATCCAAGCTCTAATAAATATATTAATGATACCTACAAAGATTTTGGGGAACGCTTCCCGGAGCTTTTACCTGTGTTAAATGGCAGTGAGCAGATGAGCTATACACAATGGGAAGCCTGGCTGGCGGCCTATCACAACAGAATATTGATTATAGCCACGCCGGGTGAAAAAGCGCACAGGCATAGTGAAGAGCGGCCTCACGCCGAGCAACAGGAACATCAGCAATTACATCTAAGCAGGTTAAAAGGCCAGGGCCATTACAACGAAGTTCATTTCAACAACCAGGACAACCTGATCAATCAAATTTATAAATCCAAGTTGTTTGATCTATTTTCCAGGCTTTCGCCTGTTAAACCCATAAATCTTCCTTACCATAGCATTGGCAAATTATTTAAAGGCCGTGAAAGTGAATTGAAAAAAATTTATAAAAAGTTTAAAGAAGTTCGCTCGAAACCCACAGCCATTATTGGCGACACCATTCACGGCCTTGGCGGCGTAGGTAAGACGCGCCTGGCGGTTGAATATGCCCGGAGATACGAGACCGATTACACTGCGCTGTTATTTGTGACTGCCGACTCACCAGAAAAATTATTCAGCAATCTTGCGGCGTTTAGCGCACAACCTGTTTTAGACCTGCCGGAACAACATGCCAAGGAAGAGCAATTGAAATACGACGCGGTGATACAATGGCTCAAGCACCATACAGGCTGGCTGTTGATATTGGACAATGTTGACAGCAGGGCGGCTGCCGCGGAAGTGCATAAACTTTTTGGTCAGCTTGCCGGAGGACATGTGCTGATAACAAGCCGGCAAGCTAACTGGAGCAACCAGGTAAACTCTTTGTCGCTTGGTATTTTGGATGAGCATGCAGCAACTTCCTTTTTATTAGATAGTACCGGTAAAAAAAGGCGCAAAACTGAAGAAGACAAAAGCCTTGCAAAGCTGATAGCAGAAGACCTTGGCTATCTTGCATTGGCATTGGAGCAGGCAGGCGCCTATATTATTACCCGGCGACTTATTTTCGCTGAATACCGGGCGGTGTGGCAAACGAATAATAGTGAAGTGTTGGAATGGTATGATGAGCTGGTGATCTCGTACCCAAAAAGCGTTGCTACAACCTGGCAGACCTCTGTAAGCCAATTATCTGCGGACGCCAAGCGGCTGTTAGACAGACTTGCCTGGCTGGCGCCCGACCCGATACCGGAAAGCCTATTGAAGGTACAAGTCACCGAAGAAGAAAACGCTAACTTTCGTATCGCCCTGTCTGAACTGGAAGCATATTCGTTGGTCAACCGTTCCAACACGCCGGAATTTACTATTCATCGTTTGGTGCAGGATGTAACACGCAGAAACCAGGATAAGGAATTGGCAAAAAAAACTTTCACGATATGTCTTAACTGGATAGATGATGCCTTTACTGGTGACCCGGCAGATATAGGCAGTTGGCCGGTTTTAGAGCCACTCATACCCCATGCCCTTACATTGATTGATCAACAGGCGGTGCAGAGCAGGAAGGCTGCTTCTGATAGCAGGCTCATGAATCAATTAGCTGTATTGCTATTGACTAAAGCGCAGCATACTAAAGCAGAACCGCTGATGCGCCGGGCGCTCCAAATAGATGAGCAAAGCTTTGGTGTAAACCATCCCGATGTGGCAATAGACCTGAACAACCTGGCCCAACTGCTTCAGGCTACCAACCGGATGGGGGAAGCAGAACCGCTGATGCGCCGGGCATTTGCTATTTACTTGAGCAGTTTTGATTTTGATCATCCCAATACACAGAAAGTTGGTATTAATTACGTATTGCTTTTACAGGCTATAGGTAGAAATGAAGAAGAAATTGAGATGATGCTTTCCGGTTTAATTAAAGAAATAACCCGTTGATAGCGACGACGCTTCTGGCGAATCTCAACTCTTTGTAATAGCTATTCAGGATCATCAACTCAAAAGGTAAGATACCTAATGAAAATATTATTCCTGTATCGCCGAACTATAAAGGAGGATATTACCTGCTCAGGAACAAAGCGATCGGGTCGAATATCGCCGGCGTCTTCACTTTAGGATCCGAGGAAGTTTTCACAACTACCGGACAATTACTTACTCCGGATACCGAAATTGTTATTGGCAAATATATGAGTGATAAATTCAGCCTCTCAATATATGGTGATAACAACGAGCTGAGAAAACCGCTGCCTTTATGGCTTACCAAAGACTGTCTCAATGAAAGGGCGGTAAGAGACAGGTTAGAGCTTTGCCGTTTTCAACCAACTGACAAATATCTGGTGTCCAATCAGAAATGTAATGCTTACGATGAAGGTAGGTTCCAATGGGATGCATACCCGTCATTAACTCCAGACTCCATTTTAAGGGTAGTTAAAACAACAAATAAGTACGTTGTTCAGTTATTGGAAAAAACGGCTTTTAGGGTCGTTGCCACAATTGAATTACCGGTATGGCTGACAGAAATAGATCCCGTTGAACAGTTGAATCTATCATCACGATTTCGTCAGACGGCAACAATAGCTTTAAATTAGTCAGCAAACCAATACGAGGCACTGCAAAAGGCGCAATAACAATAACGGGTTTGAAGAATGGCAATCCCACACTTCAGGTAATAAGGACAGGGAATATTTTTAACCTGCAAGTTTTAGGTGCCGGCAATAATATTGAAAAATCCATGGTAATACCAGGTGCATTTGTTGATATAATCTATCCACCTGAGCCTCTGAAATTACAAATCATCAGGTCGAGGTTAAAGGTTGTTTCCAGGTTTGACTG